>CALLZA010000565.1 GCA_937858165.1 uncultured Ardenticatenia bacterium | reverse complement strand
GTATGAGATTTTTTCTTTTTTTTTTTTCAAGCGGAAGACGGCATACGAGATCGAGTACGGTCTCGTGGGCTCGGAGATTTGTATAAGAGACAGGAGCAGCGCTGCGACGAGACGAATCTCGATCCGGCGGCGCTGGAACCGGGCGTGACGGTGAAAATCTACGTGCCGGAGGACGACGACTCACCAGAGTTGCGGCGGCGCGTCGAAGAGGTGCTCTACCACCTCGGCCGCCTCTACCCTCTGCCGCCGCCCATCTTCCGCGAACTGCGCGACGAGGATTGGGCCAACGCCTGGAAGGAGCACTACCGGCCGTTTCGGCTGGGCCGGCGGCTGCGCATCCGGCCAACGTGGCTGGCCGCCGAGCCGGACGACGACGCCCGGCCCGACGACGTGACGCTGGTGCTTGACCCCGGTATGGCCTTCGGCACCGGACTGCACCCGACGACGCAGAGTTGCCTGCGGGCGCTGGAAGACCTGGTGCAGCCGGGCGCGACCGTGCTCGACGCGGGCACGGGGTCGGGCATCCTGGCTATTGCCGCCGCGCGGCTGGGTGCGGTCCATGTCGCCGCCTTTGACACTGACGCGCTGGCCGTGCGGGCCACACAGGATAACGCCGCCCAGAACGGCGTGGCCGACCGCATCCACGTCTGGCGCGGTGAGCTTGACAGCACGGCCGCCGCCGCCGGGCCGGGGCCGTGGGACATCGTCGTGGCCAACATTCTGGCCCCGATCATCATTCGGTTGTTGAGCGAAGATGGGCTATTGGGCTACGTGGCCCCTGACGGCTATCTGATCCTGAGCGGGATCATCGACGAGCAGGGGCCGGACGTGGAAGCGGCGTTATCCGCCGCCGGGGGGCAGGTGCGCCGCATCATCTCCGCCGGCGATTGGGTGACGTACGTGGCCGGCCATCGACAGTGATGACCGGCCGCGCGGTTGGCCGGCGGCGAGACGCAGGCGCGATAACGTAGGCGCTAGACTTCGGCCGTCGGCACGTTGCGACGGTAGCGATAGGTGATGCGCCCGCGCTCCAGGTCGTAGGGGGTCATCTCCACGCGCACGCGGTCGCCCAACAGGATGCGGATGTAGTGCTTGCGCATCCGTCCGGAGAGATAGGACAACACCTTGTGGCCGTTGTCCAACTCGACCATGAACTGCGTGTTGGGCAGTAGCTCGATGACCGTGCCTTCAACCTCTAACTTATCTTCTTTACTAGCCATAGACTCCTTACAATTGCGGCAACTCAATAAACTAATCCGAACAAAAACTACGCCGTCTCCGCTTCGGCGTCATCGGCGGGCGTCTCCGGCTCTTCAGCCAGTTCGGCGAGATTCGCCTCGCCTTCGGCAATGGCCTCATCGGCCGGCGTAGGGATGTCCTCGATGCCGGCCGGCAGTTCGTCGGCCACTTCATCCGCGGCCGTCGTCGCCTCAGCCACGACCTCGTCGGCCATCATCTCGGCTTCAGCCAAGTCGGCCGGGGCGGGCAGTTCGCCGGCCGCTTCGGCCACAGCCGCTTCGGCCATGTCGGCCGCCTGAGCCAGTTCAGACGCGGCGGGCGTCGCCAGGTCTTCGGCCGGAGCCTCAATGGCTGCCTGGGCCGCAGCCATGACGTCGGCTTCGACCGCGGGCAACTCGGCCTCTTTGGCCACAGTGGGCAACTGAGCTTCTTCGGCCGGCGCTTCGACAGCCGCCTGGGCCGCGGCCATCAGAGCGGCCTCGCTGGACGGCAGTTCGCTCTCTCTGGCCGGAGGCACGTCAGCGGCTTCGGTCACAGCCACTTCGCCGATGGGCGCGTCGGTCATTTCCGGTTCGGCCGCCGGCTCGTCGGGCATCGCTTCCTGGACGGCCGTTTGGGTCATGGCGAGCGGCTCGGACTCCTGAGCGTCCGCTTCGGCGGGCGCGGGCTCCGAGGTCGGCTCCGCTTCTTCGGCGGGCGCGGTGTATTCCTCGCGATGGGCCGGGCCACGGGCGGCGGCGGCGGCTTCTTCTTCCTCGCGACGCAGCGCTTCGGCCAGTTCCTTCTGGGCCATCCACTCGATCTGCTCCGTCGGCGTAACGGCTTTCAGGCTCAGGCCGATGCGCTGGCGCTTCTGGTCGATGCTGACGATGCGCAGCAGGTGGACTTCGCCTTCCTGCACAACGGCGCGCGGGTCTTCGACCGGGTTGCGCGACAGTTGCGAGACGTGGAGCAAGCCCTCGACGCCCGGCTCGATCTCGGCGAACGCGCCGTAGTCGAGAATGCGCGTGACCTTGCCCTCAATGAGCTGGTTCTGGTTGTAGCGCGAGGCCACGGTGTCCCACGGATTGGGCAGCAGCTTCTTGCGGCTCAGGCTGATGCGGCCCGACTCCTGGTCAACACCCAACACGTAGACTTCGACCTCGTCGCCCAGCTTGACGACTTCACGCGGATGGTCGATGCGGTGCCACGACAGCTCGGAAATGTGGACGAGGCCGTCGGCCCCACCCAGATCGACGAACGCGCCGAAGTCGCGCATACCACTGACGCGGCCGGAGCGAACGTCGCCCGGCTGGAGCGTCTCCATCAGTTCGCCGCGTTTCTTCTCCTCCCACTCCTTGTGCGCTTCGCGCTGCGACATGACCAGGCGGTGACGCTGGCGGTCGACCTCGATGATCTTGACGCCGATCTGCTCGCCGCGCAGGCGGGCCAGCCGCTGCTGGCGGCGGCGCTCGCCCATGCCGGGGGTCACGTCGCTCAGGTGGGAGATGGGCACGAAGCCGCGGATGCGGCCGTAGGGCACGATGACGCCGCCTTTGTTATAACCGATGACTTCGCCCTCGAAGATCTGGCCGCTGGCCAACAGCGCCTCGGCCTCGATCCAGTCCTGGTTCAGCCGCGCCAGGCGAATGGAGACGACGAGCGCCTCGGGGTCTTCCGTCTCCACGACGTAGACCGGCACCTCATCGTTGACCTTGAGCGCCTCGCGTTCCTCAGGTTCCAACTGGGCCAGGTCCGATTGCGGCACAATGCCGTCTCGCTTCAGCCCCAGGTCGATGATGAGGCCCTGCGGGGTGATGGCGACGACTACGCCGGTGCGGATGTCGCCCGCCTGCGGCATGTCGTAGCTGTGCTGGTCCAGCAGATCTTCCAGTGAATTCATCGATTCATCAGACATAGAATAAGTCCTAAAACCGGCTCATGTTTCGGCGGGTTACAGGGTCCCGATTCGACAATAAAAAACTCGGCCCTTCCTGGCGACGGGTCGCAACAGGTGGCCGAGCTAAACAGACGCTATCCCTTACAGACAGTGCCGGGCGGCGAGCCATGCCAAAGGCACGAAGCTTAATTGAGGCGCAAAGGGAAACCTCCAGAAGTACGCACGAGTCGCATCTTGCGGTTTCTTCGTTTGTTCTCTTGCCGTCCAACCCTAACCCACTCAGCCAAACTCCAATTATATCAAGGGGCTAGACTATGTCAACCGCGGGGAACAGGGCGAATAGGGGCTAGGGACTAGGGATTAGGGGCTAGGGAAGAGCGCTCTTCCCTAGCCCCTAATCCGATTGCGAATGGCGCCAATGCCCTCAATCGCGCACTCAACCACATCACCGGGGCGCAGAAAGACGGGCGGCTTGCGGGCGAAGCCGACGCCCCTAGGCGTGCCGGTGGCGATGATGTCGCCGGGCAGCAGGGTCATGGTGCGCGACAGAATCTCGATGATGGTTGGAATGTCGAAGGTCATTACCTCGCCGGCGCTGTCCTGGCGCAGTTCGCCGTTGACGTGGCAGGTGATGCGCAGGGCGTGGGGGTCAGCGATGGCGTCGGCGGTGACGATCCACGGCCCGATGGGGCAACAGCCGTCGAGGCTCTTGCCGACGTGGAACTGCTTGTGGGCGGTTTGCAGGTCGCGGGCGGTGACATCGTTGAGGACGGTGTAGCCGAAGACGTAGCTCATCGCCTCGGCGCGGGTGACGCGGCGGGCGGGGCGGCCGATGATGAAGGCCAGCTCGGCCTCATAGTCCATCTGGGCCGAGATGGCGTCATCCACCGGGATGTCGTCGTAGGGGCCGTTGACGCTGGTGGTGGCCTTGGTGAAGATGACCGGGTATTCAGTCGTAATCACCTGTTCGCCGCGGGCCTCGTAGGACTCGCGGGCATGCTCGGCGTAGTTCTTGCCCAGGCAGATGACGTTGCGCCGCGGGGTGGGGATGGGGGCCAGCAGGCGGACATTGGCTAGGGGCAGGGTGGCGGGAGCAGTGGCGGCGTACTCCCGCGCGCGGGCCAGGGCTTCCGGGCCGGCGGCGATGAGGGTTAGTAGGTCAGGGGCAATGGACGAGAGGGCGACAACTTCCTCGCCGCGAAGGAGGCCGAGAGTGGGGGTGTTATCATGCAAATAGGTCAGTAGCTTCACGATCTTTCCTCGAAATGGTGTATATAGAAGTATAGACGCAATTGCCGGTGCGTCGCACTTTCTTTAGTGCGTCGCGCCTTCCCAGTCGTCCACCCAAAACAGCGGCCCCGTCTCGCAACTGCCTTCCTCAACGATGCTCACTGCCCCCGTCGCCAACTCGAGCGCATAGACACCATCGCAGCTAGAGCCATCATCGTGGCCCGCCGCGCGAAAGGCCAGCCAACGGTTATCGGGTGACCAGACGGGTGGCTCGCCAAAGGCAGCGATGTAATCTCCAAAGGGTGTGGTTTCGGTTAGCGGGCAGGTCGTCTGGCGCGTTGCCAGGTCGAGGATGCACAGCGCGCCTTTTTCCGAGAAAGCGATCTGTTGGCCGTCCGGCGACCAAGCCAGGGAGGGAGAGGTTATTAAGTCGTAGTAACCGAGCGTTTGGCTTTGCCCGTCACTGCCGATTAGGTAGAGAGTGGTAACGCCGTAAGGGGATCCCTCCCACAGGACGCGTTCGTCATAGCGGGTAGTGCCGACCAGAAGCGTACGATCCACCAGCGACCAGACAACGGCGGTCTCGACGGCCAGGTTGTTTGTTAGGCGGCGCAAGGCCTGCGTGGTCACGTCCATCACGTAGAGATCATATTGTCCATCATCATTGGCCATGAAAGCGATCTGGCCACCGTCGGCCGACCAGCCGGCGGCGAAAGAGATGATCGACATCGCGGCGATCGGCGTGTTGTCACCCGTTGCGAACTCATAGAGAACGAGTTGAGCGCCGCTTTCTTGCTGGTATGCGTAGAGTAGATAACGGCCGTCGGGCGACCAATGGACGGTGTACGGCTCGGTAAGCAGGTGGAGTGGTTCGATACTGCCGTCAGCCAGGTTGAGCATGGCGATTTGACGAGGCTCGCGGTTGGTTCGCTGGACTTCGATAATCATGTGTCGCCCGTCGGGCGAGAAGGGCTGGCCGTAGAGCGGACTACCGGGCGCGACGAACTGTTTGGTCTGGCCGGCCGGCCAGGCGGCAATGATCCTCTCCTCATTCCCGGCCCCAAACAGCAAGACCGGCGAAGGGGTAAGCGGCGTTGTTGGTTCAACGGTGGCGACCGGGGGGGAAAGTAATGTGGCCTGTTCCGGTGTGGGTGTGGCTGCCGGCGTCGCCTGGGGCGGTTCGCGCAGGCTCTGGCAACTGCCGAGGACCAGAATCGCGGACAGGGTAACTAAGCACAGAAGCAGACCGGTAGCGCGGGTTGTCATTGTAGTCTCCTCAGTTCGCCTCTAGCATAGCAGGTCTGGTCGGGTCGTTCAGGACTGTCAGGCAACGATCCTCATCCCCATTCAATACGAACAAGGCGGGCGGCCATACTTAGAACATATGTTCTTATTTGACCTTTGAGATACAATACACAGTATGGACACAGGCTCTTTCGCTGAAGTCGTCGTCAACGTCGAGGTCGCCCTGGCCGACGCCTATCACTACCACATCCCGGCCGACTTGCGCGCGGAGTTGCGCGTGGGTCACCTGGTGGAGGTGGAGTTCGGCCGCCGTCTGGCCCAGGGCATCGTCGTGGCCTTTGCCGACAGCGCCCCGGTGGAGGAGACCAAGCCCATCATCGGCCTCATCGACCCCGACCCGGTGCTGTGGCCGTGGCAGATCGACCTGGCCCGCTGGCTCAGCCGCCGCTACCTGGCCCCTGTCTCTTATACACATCTGACGCTGCCGACGAGCGATCTAGTGTAGATCTCGGTGGTCGCCGTATCCTTCAAAAAAACAAAACACACGAGAGCCTGAGCCAACAGCTGGAACTGACAAAGCGAACAACACGACGACGAAAAGACACAGCAGCACGCGAACACAGA
>CALLZA010000564.1 GCA_937858165.1 uncultured Ardenticatenia bacterium | reverse complement strand
TCTTCTCTTCGTTGTTCTTCGTCAGCTTCTTCGCTACACCTTGTTCTGCTTTTTTTTTTTTTAATGATGCGGCCACCACCGAGATCTACACCAGATCGCTCGTCGGCGGCGTCATATGTGTATAAGAGACAGGCATAGCACCCGCCTGCCGCCCGTAATGCCCGCGCTTCGCCCGTCGCCACTTCGACGAGCAGCAGATCAACGTCCCCCTCGCGGATGGCGGTCACGGCTAACTCCGCGCCGTCGGGCGAGACAGCGAACTCGGCCACGTCGCGCCCCAGTTGGGTTAGCTGGTGTAGCCCTTCGCCGTCCGGCCGCACGGCCCACACTTCCGTCCAGCCGCTTTGCTGCGAGAGGAAGTACACCCGTTGCCCATCGGGCGACCAGCGGGGCGACCACGCCTTCTCCTTCGACCGGCCGAAGAGCGTCGCCGTCTGCCCGTTGGTTATGTCAATGAGGCGCAACTCCCAACGGTTGAGATCATCAAAGGGGCGATGGATATAGGCCACGCGCTGCCCATCGGGCGAGGGCGCGGCCTCCCCGTTGTCGCCGCCGTTGTCGTCGGCCAGGGAGCGGGGCCACGAGCCGCCGCGGTCGGTCAGCAGCAGGCTGAAAGCGTCGCGGCGCTGGGCAGTGACGATCAGGCGATGGCTGTCGGGCAGCCAGACGGGCGACCAGGCGGCGTCAGCGAAGTCGGTGAGGGTGCGGGGCAGGCCGCGGCCGTCGGCCGGGGCGACGCAGACGTGGCCGCCGTGGGCGAAGGCCAGCCAGCGGCCGTCGGGCGACCACTGCGGCGGGCTGTCCCACCAGTAGATCGTCCGGCCGCGGTCGGGCGAGACGCGCCGCGGCCAGCCGCCGGCGATGGGCTGGACGAAGATGTCGGAGCGGCCGTCGCGCTCCCAGACAAACGCTACTTCTGTCCCATCGGGCGACAGCGCGTGGTGGTGGATGAGGTTGACCGAGTTGACCAGGGCCAGGCTCCAGCCGTCGGGCGGCTTCAGGTCGGGGCGGTCGACGGAGGGCCAGCCGTGGCGTTCGTATTTCTCGGTGACAATGACTTTGTTGGTCATGGGTTGGTGTTGACGACGATCCCTTCCGGCAGCGGCTCGACTTCGACTGTGCCCAGGCTGCGCTGGCGGTGGTGGAGGTAGCTGGCCTTGTAGCCCAGCGCTCGGCCGAGCGGGGCCAACACGGCGAAGAGGGCTTTCTGTAGCGCCGGCGGCGGGCTCATGAATTGAATAGTGTCGGCGAACTCCTGGGAGATCACGGCCAGTTGCAGCGGGTTGGGCACGCCCTTCTTGTTTGTCTTGCCCTCGGCCGCCAGACCGAACAGGGTAATGACCATCTCCTCGAAGCGCGCCGCGGGCCGAATTTCGACGATGACCCGCGCCTCCTCGTCGCCGGCGTTCCACCAGTCGTGGGGGACGCCTTTGGGTAGGTCGGCCGACTGCCCGGCCTCCAGCACGCCCGTCTTACCGTCGAGCATGTAGCCGATCTTGCCGCTGACGACGGTGAAACGCTCGTCGATGGTCGGATGGAGGTGCGCCCCCAGCACAGCGCCCCCCGGCCGCACGCGCAAATCGGACACGAGCAGCTTGCCGCCCGTGTCTTCAGTGCCGATGCGCGTATAGCCATACTCGCCGGTCACGGGGTTCTCGTAGCGGTCGCCAGCTTTGGACATTCGCCCCTCCTCAGGTTATTAATGCTTCGATAAATACAGCAGAGGCCCGGCGCATGCCAAGCAACGCTATATTCTCAGATAAAAACGGGCAGTCAACGACGATTAAGGCCGGAACTTCGGCTCCACCTCATGACACGCCACCCAATGCCCGGCCCGAATCTCACGCCAGACGGGCACATGCGTGGCGCAGTGGGGCTGGGCGATGGGGCAGCGGGTGTGGAAGCGGCAGCCGGAGGGCGGGTTGATGGGGCTGGGCACGTCCCCTTCCAGGACGATGCGCCGGCGGCGGCGGGCCAGCTTGGGGTCGGGCACGGGCACGGCCGACAGCAGCGCCTGGGTGTACGGGTGCAGCGGATCCTCGTACAGGTCGTCCTTGGCCGCCAGCTCGACCATCACGCCCAGGTACATCACCAGCACCCGGTCGCAGATGTGGCGCACCATGCTCAGGTCGTGGGCGATGAACAGGTAGGTCAGGCCGAGGCGGTCTTGCAGCTCCTCCAGCAGGTTGACCACCTGGGCCTGAATGGACACGTCGAGGGCGGAGATGGGTTCGTCGCAGACCAGGAAGAGCGGGTCGGAGGCCAGCGAGCGGGCGATGCCGATGCGCTGGCGCTGGCCGCCGGAGAACTCGTGGGGGAAGCGGTTGACAAAGCGGCTATCCAGCCCGACGAGGGCCATCAACTCCTGCACGCGCTCGGTGCGCTCGGCGTCGCCGGCGATCAGATGGTGAACGCGCAATGGCTCGCCGATGATGCTGCTGACCGTCCAGCGCGGGTTGAGCGAGGCGAAGGGGTCCTGGAAGATCATCTGCGCCTGGCGGCGGATGGCCTGGTAGTCGTCGCCGCTGGCCGTCTGCACGTGATGGCCGGCGATATAGCTGTCGCCGCTGGTGGCCGGGTAGAGGCCCAGCAGCGTGCGGCCGGCGGTGCTCTTGCCGCAGCCACTCTCGCCCACCAGCCCCAGCGTCTCGCCGCGGGCGATCTCGAACGACAGCCCATCCACCGCCTGCACTTGGCCGGTGACGCGCTGGAAGAGCAGCCCCTGGCGGATGGGGAAGTGCTTGGTCAACTCGACGACGCGGACGAGTGGGTCGTCGTTGGTGGTTGGTCGTTCGTCGTTGGTCATTGATCGTTGAAAAGAACCTCACGCAAAGAGCGCAATGAGCGCGAAGGACGCAAAGAAGTAATATTCACTTTGCGCTCTTTGCGTCCTTCGCGCTCTTTGCGTGAGGTTCTTCCTCTTCATTCCTAATTCCTAATTCGTAATTCCCTTCTCCACCCGCCAGCACCCAGCAGGCTGAGCGCTGCGTCGGCGACACGGGCATGAGCGGCGGCCGTTCGACCAGGCAATGGTCGATGACGTACTCGCAGCGCGGCGCGAAGGGGCAGCCGCGTGGTTCCACCAGCAGGTTCGGCGGCGCGCCGGGGATGGACTTCAGCCGGTCGTCGCGCCGCCGGTCGACGCGCGGCAGCGCCCCCAGCAGCGCCAGCGTGTACGGGTGGCGCGGGTGCTCGAACAGGCTATCCACGTCGGACTCCTCCACGATCATCCCGGCGTACATGACGATGACCCGCTCGGCCAGCCCGGCCACGACGCCCAGGTCGTGGGTGATCCAGATGCTGTCTCTTATACCCATCTGACGCTGCCGACGAGCGATCTAGTGTAGATCTCGGTGGTCGCCGCATCATTAAAAAAAAAACCCGGGCAGTGGCGACTCACGCAACGGCAACTCAGCGACAAGAAACAGACATGACACACAGCCAACACTGTCAACTTGAGAAGACGAGGACAAACACGAGCTGCGGTGAGGAGG
>CALLZA010000563.1 GCA_937858165.1 uncultured Ardenticatenia bacterium | reverse complement strand
CCACAGCATCGTACTCTTACTTACCGTGCTATGACCACGTTTCTACAGCTTTGTGCACTCCCCTGTCGTGTACGCCACGCGCATAGCTATATCCACCTGGCAGTCTCCTCCCTTGGTGTTCTCTCTTTTTTTTTCAAGCAGAAGACGGCATACGGGATCTAGTACGGTCTCGTGGGCTCGGAGATGTGTATAAGAGACAGCAGATGAACGTGGCAGCGGCGCGGTTGGTCGGCATGCGCGACTTCGCCACGTTCGGCCGGCCACCTGTCGGCGATAACACGACGCGCACCATCTATAGCGCAGCGTGGCGGCGCGAGAGTGATTTGCTCATCTTTCGCGTCGTCGCTAACGCTTTTCTGCACAGGATGGTGCGCAGCCTGGTTGGCTCGCTGCGCAAGGTGGGCGACGGTAGTTGGTCGGTCGACGACTTTGCCGTGGCCCTGGCGGCATGTGATCGTAAGCGGTCGGCGTCGGCCGCGCCGGCCCACGGCCTTTATTTGGTGTCGGTTGAATATGACACGAGTGACGAGTTACGAGTGACGCGTTACAGTGATGAGTGAGGAATTGAGATGAAAACTTTCGTAACCAAACCGGCGGAAGTACAGCGCGCTTGGTTCGTCGTGGACGCCGAGGGGCAGACGCTCGGTCGTCTGGCTTCGACCGAAGCGACCGTTCTGCGCGGCAAGCACAAGCCGATCTATAGCCCGTCGGTCGATTGCGGCGATTACGTGATCGTCCTCAACGCCGATAAAGTGGCCGTCACCGGCAAGCGGCTAGAGCAGAAGCGCTACTACCGTCACTCGCTCTACATCGGCGGCCTGAAGGAGATTAGCCTGCGCGACCAGTTGCAGCAGCACCCGGAGCGCGTCATCGAGTCGGCCGTGCGGGGCATGTTGCCTAAGAACGCACTGGGCCGCAAGATGTTCAAGAAGTTGAAGGTCTACGCCGGCAGCGAACACCCGCACGCGGCGCAGTTGCCGCAGCCGATGGAGCTACAGTGACCAGTGGTCAGTGATCAGTGGTCAGTCAGCAGTAAGAGGAACACATGAGTCAGTATTACGAAGGAATCGGCCGGCGCAAGGAAGCTTCGGCGCGCGTGCGCATCTTTGTGCGCGACGCGGGGCAGGGCGAAGCGCCGACGTTTGTCGTCAATGACAAGACGGTGGACGAATACTTCCCGCGCTATGGCGACGTTCTGACCCTGACCGGCCCGCTGGAAGCGGCCGGGCTGGCCGGTCGCGTTGACGTGACCGTGCTGGTGCAGGGCGGGGGTATCACCGGCCAGACGAGTGCCGTCCGGCTGGGGTTGGCGCGTGCGCTGGTCAAGTACGACGAGAACCTGCGCATGCCGTTGCGCTCTGGTGACCACCTGACGCGCGACGCCCGCGTGAAGGAACGCAAGAAGCCCGGCCTGAAGCGCGCCCGCAAGGCGCCGACCTATACGAAGCGTTAGTGCAATGGGTGACTAGTGACTAGTGACTAGTGACTAGCGTCGTGTCACTAGTCACTAACTACTAACCACTAGTCACTAGCATGACCATCACCATCATTGGCCTTGGCCCCGGAGATGCCGACCTGATCACCCGTCAGGCCTGGCATCTCCTTTCCGCGGCCGATACCGTCTACCTGCGCACCCGCCGCCACCCGGCGGTCGATGGCCTGCCTGCCCACCTGCGCCGCCACAGCTTCGACGACATCTATGACATAGCCGACGACTTTGCCGCCGTCTACCGCGCCATCGCCGGTGAGGTACTACGGCTGGGAGCGGACGGTGATGTGGTCTACGCTGTGCCCGGTCATCCCTACGTTGGCGAGGCGACGGTAGCGGCTATCACCCGTGGCGCGGCCGAAGCGGGCATCCCCGTGCGCGTCGTCGCCGGGCTGAGCTTCGTCGAGCCGACACTGGCCGCGCTGGGTGTTGACGCGCTCGACGGGCTGCAACTCTTTGACGCCATTGAGCTAGCCGGCTACCTTTACCCGCCCATTAACCCCGATGTGCCCGTGTTGCTGGGGCAGGTGTACAGCCGGTTGCTGGCCGGCGATGTGAAGGCGTCGTTGATGAGCGTCTACCCCGCCGATCAGCCGGTGGCCCTGGTACACGCCGCGGGCGAGGCCGACGAGCGGATCGAGCGGCTGCCGCTGCACGAGATCGACCATAGCCACCACATCGACCATCTGACCAGCCTCTACATCCCGGCGCTGCCGGTCAAGGCCGGGCTGACGGCGCTGGCCGAGACGGTCACCGTCCTGCGCAGTCCCAACGGCTGCCCGTGGGACCGCGAGCAAACGCCGCAAAGCCTGCGCGAGGGGTTTCTGGAGGAGGCGTACGAGGTGCTGGCGGCGCTCGACGCGGCCGATGATGACAACCTGCGCGAAGAGTTGGGCGATCTGCTCTACCACATTCTCATGCAGACGACGCTGGCTGCTGAGGCCGGAGCGTTTACCCTGACCGAGGTCATCGCCGGCATTGAGGCCAAACTGAAGCGCCGCCACCCGCACGTCTGGGGCGACTGGCAGGTCAGCAGTTCGGCCGACGTGCTGCGCAACTGGGAACTTCTGAAGGATCGCGAGAAGAGCGCCCGTGGCGAGAGCGCGACAACCGCCTCGACGCTCGACGGCATCCCGCCCGCGCTGCCCGCCCTGGCCCGCTCACAGAAGATTCAGACCCGCGCCGCGCGCACCGGCTTCGACTGGCCCGACATCGATGGCGTATTTGCCAAGCTGGACGAGGAAGTGGCCGAGGTACGCGCTGCGACCACGGCCGACGAGAAGCGCGCCGAGCTGGGCGACGTCCTGTTCGTGGTCGTCAACCTGGCCCGTTGGCTGGGAGCCGATGCCGAGACGGCGCTGCGCGAAGCCAACGAGCGCTTCGGCCGGCGTTTCCGCGGCGTGGAGCAGTTGGCCACCGCGCGTGGGCTGTCGTTGTCGGCTCTCTCCTTCACCGAGCTAGACGCGCTGTGGGACGAGGCCAAGGCGGCCCTTGCGCGTTCGGGCGTAGCTGGTACAGTTACGGGCGAACCGGGGTAGACCCGGTGCGGCAAATCGATCGTGACAACAGTACTCAACATCGTCCTATTGTCGCTGGCGGGGTTGTCGGTTCTGGGAGCTCTCTACTTCCTGGCCAAGGGGTTGGGAGCCCGGTCTCGCATCAACCGTCAAGCTTATAGTGTGGGCCAAGTCGAGGCCCGACGAACCAGCTTACTCAACTGGGTTCGCGCCGGCTTCCTCTTCCTGGCCGCGCTCATCTTCCTGGGCATCTTCGCCGTCCGGCCGCTGCTGTCGGGGCGCGAACCGGACGTTGTGCCCACGCCGACCTTGCCCGCCGCTGCGGCTACGCTCTGTCTCTTATACACATCTGACGCTGCCGACGAGCGATCTAGTGTAGATCTCGGTGGTCGCCGTATCATTAAAAAAAAAACAACCACGCACACACAGCCGATGTCGTACGATGCCACAACTAAAAAAACAACAACAACAAAGCCAAGAACGAGATAGGGACACGAG
>CALLZA010000562.1 GCA_937858165.1 uncultured Ardenticatenia bacterium | reverse complement strand
CACGCGGGCCCGCGCACTGTGCCCCCGGGGGGGGTGGGGCGCCGGCGGCGGCTGCCGCGCCCCCGCCGAGCCGGCGGCGAGTCGGGGACGGGGGCGGACGCCGGCGCGTGCCGACCGACGTGGCTGGCGCCGGCCGCACTCCAGCCGCCAATCCTCAGGCGCAGGTGGGCAAATGACGCGTCCCCGTCGCCGCCGCGGCCGATCAGCGTCGCGCCGTGGTAGCTCTCGTTGTCGTCGTCCCACAGCAGGAAGCCGCACAGGTTCACGCCGATGAGCATGGGCGCCAGGCGGGCCACGGCGCTGAGCATTTCGTCGCGGTCGTCGTGGCGGCCGATGGCCTCGGCCACCTGGAGTTGGGCCGTGGTCAGCCACGCCTGCTCCTGTTCACGCGCCACCTGACGTGTCTTGTAGATGGCGCTCGTCACCTCGGATGCCAGTGTCTCCAGTACTGACTGCTCGGCCGCGCCGAAGGCCCCTACCTGTGGACTCTGCACGTCCAGCACGCCCAGCAGTTCGTTGTTGACCAGCAACGGAATGGCGATCTCGGATTGCGTGTCGGGGTTCAGATGGGCCGGGATGCCGTCCAGATGGTCCAGGAAGCGTTCGTCTTCGCGGGTGTTGTTGACGGCGACCGTCCGGCGCGTGGCCGCGGCCGTGCCGATGATACCCTGGCCGGCAGGCAGTCGCACGAGCTGATGGCCGTTGCCGCGCGCCGTGTCCAGCTCGGCGATGCTGCTGGCCTGGATGACCACTTCGCGGGTCAGGGAGTCGATGCCAAAGACGGTGACCGGGTGAAAGCCGAAGGTGCGGCAGGTCAGGCTGACGACCTGTTCCAGCACGTCGTCCAGTTCATCAGCGGCGTGCACCTGGCGGGCGATCTGGGTGACGAGTTCCAGGTGGGCGGCGCGGGTGCGCTCGTTGGCAAAGAGGCGGGCGTTGGCGATGGCCGCGGCGGCCTGATTGGCCAGAATGGTCAGACGACGCAAATCCTGTTCGCTGAAGTGATCGGGGCGGTCGCTTTGGGCAGCGACGATGCCCAGCGTGCGCCCGGCGGTCAAGAGAGGCAGGAAGAGAGCAGAGCGCGGTGGACGCTGGCTGTGGTAGGTCGGCCGGGCCGGCAGGCGATCCATCTCGCGCTGGAAGTCGCGCACTAGCAGCGGCTGTTGGGAGTCGCGCACCCAGCCGACGAGGCCGCCGGCCGAGGCGGCGGGGTCGTGGGGCGCCGCCAGGTCGAAGCACTGCGGCACGGGCTGGGGGCGGCCGTCGATAGTCCAGTAGCGGATGTCGTAGTACCCCTCGTCAAACAGGCCCACCTGAAATGTACGGTTGTCGATGACCTGCCCGGCCTGCTCAGCGATCAGGTTGCACAGGGCGTCCACGTCCAGTTCGGCGGCAACGATGGCCCGGCCGGCGGCGCTGAGGGCTTCCAGTTCGGCCACGCGCTTGACGAGCTCCCGGCGCGAGCGGCGGCGGCGGGCGAAGATGGCAGCCAGGACGATGGCGACAAAGCCCAGGACGGCCAGGGCGACGAGGAGAATAAGCGTGGCGGGCGACGTTTGAGCGAAGGAGATCATAGCCGGGGCCGCAGAGCGAGAGGAGGCGCTACTACCGGGAGGAGCCGGGCCGTATCAGCGCGCCGTGCCTCAGGGGTGGGGCTGGTGTCGGGCCTCAGTTCGCGCGGCGTCGCAGTCGTCGCGGATGGTGAATACCTTGTCGAAGCCGACCATGGCGAAAATCTCCTGCAAACGGCTGTTGAGGCCGCACAGCACCAGACTCCCCTCGCCCGCCTTCGCCCGCCGCCAGGCGCTGACCAGGCAGCGCAGCCCGCCGCTGTTGATGTAGGTGGCGTGCGTCAGATCGACGACGAGGCGGAAGTGGCCGCTCTCCAGTAGATCGTTGAGCGTCTCTTCCAGTTTTGGGTTCAGGCTCTGGTCGAGCCGGCCGCTGACGCCGATCAGCCAGGTTTCGCTATGGGGGAGCTTCTCCTGCCAGACACTCATGGCACGTCCTTCTGTCGCTTCTTGACCATGACCAGCCGATTGCCGCCGCGCCGGTCGGCGGTGTAGGTAACCTCATCCATCAGGTTGCGGATGAAGTGCAGCCCCAACCCGCCGACGCGCATCTGGCCGGCCAACTCATCGGGCGACATCGTTGCGCTATTGACCGCCGGCGGCGGCGGCACATTGCTGGGGTCGAAAGCCTGGCCGTTGTCGCGCAGTACGATGGTAAATTCGTCGTTGCTGACGGCGTAGGTGATGGCGATGTCGCCGGCGCCTTCTTTGCCGTAGGCGTGCTCGATGATGTTGGTCGAAGCCTCGTCGCAACACAGTTCCAGGTGGAAGATCGTGTTGTCGTCGAAGCCCGCTTCGGCCGCGCCGGCGGCGACGAATTCGCAGATCCGCTTGATTTCCTTATATCGTCCGGGGACGACGAGGCGTTGTTCGTGTGCCATAGCGACCGACGCGGCGTAACGGACAGGCAACGGCCGAGGGCGCGCCCCAGCCGCGGCCGACCGTGCCTACCAACGGTCTAGAAGTTGCCGACGGCGGCCGTTTCGGTGTCGAATACCTTCAGCACCGAACTGAGACCGGCCAGCGACAGCACCTCGACAACACGCTCCGACGGGCTGGCCAACAGCACGTCGCCGCGCTGCTTCTGGCATTCGCGCCACAGGGCCACAATGGCCCGCAGGCCGGCGCTGCTCATATACTCGACGCCGCTCAACTCCAGCACAATGTTGTGCTTGCGGCTGGACACTTCCTTCAGGACGCGGTCGAACTCGGCGGCGTTGCTGCTGTCGATGCGACCGCTGACGCGCACCAGTTCCACGCGCTTCAAGTCCTCAACCTGAATATCCAGTAACGATTCGGCCATGCTGACTTGCCTCCTGTTCCTTGCAAGTGCTACTTGTGGAGCAACTCTCCGCGGTTCCCGGCGTGAGCGCCTGCTACGCCCGTGCCACGGTTCACCTTCCTGATGAGCAGGCGGATTATATCATAGGATAAGGGCAAAGCGTCAACCGCGGGCAGAGATGGTATTATCCGGGCCAGATGACGGCGGCAATGACAATCCTCACGGCCGAACTCAAAGCCCAGGCGACTGCCCTGGGTTTCAATCGCGTCGGCGTCATCCCCGCCGCGCCGGCCCGCCGGCTGGAAGCCTACCTGGCATGGATCGCCGCCGGCTACCACGGCGAGATGGGCTATCTGGCGCGGCCCGACCGTGTGGCCCGCCGCCGCGACCTGGAGGTCATCCTGCCCGGAGCGCGCTCGCTGGTCGTCGTGGGTCTCGACTACCTGTCTCTTATACACATCTCCGAGCCCACGAGACCGTACTAGATCTCGTATGCCGTCTTCTGCTTGAAAAAAAAAAAACACCAAAACCGCATGACTGTAACTCATCTTCGCTTTATGAACGACATACACTAATCATCAAGATCAACTCAAGAACACAACAACGCAGTACAGCACAGCACAACGAGTAACGTATGA
>CALLZA010000561.1 GCA_937858165.1 uncultured Ardenticatenia bacterium | reverse complement strand
GTGTGTGGATGTGTGTGTACGTGTAAGTGCCTAGGATTCCAGAGACGATAGCGTTGCGTTCAGAGTTGGAAGATGTGTTTGATGGCACTACCGTTTTTCAACAGTAACATGTGTACAATATGTATGCCACGATTGATGTCGATGGTTTGATTTATTCGGTTGTGTATAGTTTTTTTTTTTCAAGCAGAAGACGGCATACGAGATCTAGTACGGTCTCGTGGGCTCGGAGATGTGTATAAGAGACAGGCATGTGCCAGATGATGATGCCCATGCTCCATCCCGTGGATGACCGAGCCGGAGCCGAGGAAGAGCAGCGCCTTGAAGAAGGCGTGGGTGACCAGGTGGAACATGGCCGCCACGTAGGCCCCGCTGCCGGCGGCGGCGACCATGAAGCCGAGCTGGCTGACAGTCGAATAGGCCAGCACCTTCTTGATGTCGTTCTGGCTGAAAGCGATCAGCCCGGCGAAGAGGGCCGTCAGCGCGCCCGTCCAGGCCACCAGGTCGGGCGTGGAGATGAGGCCGAAGAGGGTCGCGCCGCTGGTGCGGACGATCTCGTAGAGGACGTTGCTGCGGACGAGCAGATAGACGCCGGCGGTGACCATCGTCGGGGCGTGGATGAGGGCCGAGACGGGCGTCGGGCCGGCCATGGCGTCGGGCAGCCAGGTGTAGAGGGGAATCTGGGCCGACTTGCCGGCCACGCCCAGCAGGAAGAGGGCGGTCACGGCCGTCAGCACCGCCGGCAGCGGCAGGCTCAGCCCGCCGAACGCCACCATGTGGTTGGCCTCGAACAGCTCCACCGCGCTGGAAAAGACGGCGTCATAGTTCAGCGTGCCGAACGTCCAGAACAGCAGGATCATGGCCAGGATGACGCCGAAGTCGCCGATGCGGTTCATCACCATCGCTTTGCGCCCGGCGTTGGCGTTGGCCGGCACGCCGTTCTTGTCCAGCCGGTCCCACCAGAAGCTGATCAGCAGGTAGGAGCACAGGCCCACGCCCTCCCAGCCGACGAACATGACCAGGTAGTTGCTGCCGCTGACCAGAATCAGCATGAAGAAGATGAACAGGTTCAGGTAGGTGAAGAAGCGGCTGAAGTCGGGGTCGCCATGCATGTAGCCGATGGCGTAGATGTGGATGAGCGAGCCGACGCCGGTGACGACCAGCATCATGGTCACTGAGAGGGTGTCGATCTGGATGACCCATTCGACCAGAAAACCGGCCGCGGGGATGTCAATCCAGGTGAACAGCGGCACGACCATCGTGTGAAAGTCGTTGGCCAGCAGGCTCAGGAAGAGCGTGACCGAGACGACGAACGCGCCGAGGGTCATGAAGCTGGCCAGCCAGCCGGTCAGCCGCTCGCCGCTCGCCCGGTTGGCGTCGACGAACCGTCGCCCGAACAGACCGTTGAACAGCAGGCCCAGCAACGGCAGGATCAGGATCAGTGGAGCGAGAGAGAATGTATTCATAAGTGCTCCGCCACTGAATTAGGAATTAGGAATTAGGAATTAGGAATCGAAGAGGCGCGCTCTGAATTCCTAATTCTTAATTCCTAATTCCTAATTCATACCGGCTATCCTTTCAGCAAATTAATCTCATCGATGTTGATGCTCTTCTTCGTGCGGAAGATGGCCACGATCAGGGCCAGGCCGACGGCGACTTCGGCCGCGGCGACGGTGATGACGAAAAAGACCAGCACCTGCCCATCCAGATCGCCCAGATGGCGGGCGAAGGCCACGAAAAGCAGGTTGGCACTGTTGAGCATCAGCTCGACCGACATGAACAGGATGATAGCGTTGCGGCGCAGCAGGACGCCCAGCGCGCCGATGACAAACAGGATGCCACTGAGGGCGATGTACCAGTCGATGGTGACGGCGCTAGGCATTTTCCCCTCCGCGCTTCTTGGTGTGGCCGAAGATGACGACGCCGGCGATGGCCGCCAGCAGCAGGACGCCCGTCACCTGGAACGGCAAGACGTAGGACTGGAAGAGCCGGATGCCCAGGGCCTGGGGGCTGGCATCGAGCGTGGCCCCGGCTGTCGGGTCGATGGCCGCGCCCACGCCGCCCTGGAACAGCAGATAGCCGACGACACCGACCAGTGCCAGGGCCAGCAGCAGGGCGGTATAGCGGTGGAAGCGCTCCGGCCCGCCTACGTCGTCGGCCACGCTGCGCAGCCGCTCCGCGCCCAGCAGCATGATCACGAACAGGAACAGGACAACGATGGCCCCGGCATAGACGGTGATCTGCACCATGGCGATGAACGGCGCGTTGAGCGCCAGGTAGAAGATGGCCACGGTGATGAAGTTGAGCACCAGGTAGAGCGCCGAGTGGACGGCGTTGTGGCTCAACAGCATCCCCAGCGCCGCAGCCACGGCCACGGCGGCCAGGAGGATGAATGGGATGGGATGTATCATTTCGGGTTTTCCATGTCCGGAATCGACCGCGTAAATGTACCCGGTTCGGTGACCTGCGGTGTCGGGATGCCGCGCTCCGGCACGACCGTCAGCAGCATCTCCTTGGTATAGATGGCGCTGGCCCGGTCATAGAAGCTCAGTTCGTACCGGTCTTCCAGCACGATGGCCTGCGTCGGGCACGCATCTTCGCAGTAGCCGCAGAAGATGCAGCGCATCATGTTGATCTCGTAGACGCGGGCGTACCGTTCGCCGGGGGAGTAGCGCTCTTCGTCGGTGTTCTCGGCCGCTTCGACGAAGATGGCGTCGGCCGGGCAGGCGGCGGCGCACAGCGAACAGCCGATGCAGCGCTCCAGCCCGTTGTCATAGCGCTTCAGCTCGTGGCGGCCCTTGAACCGCTGGCGTACCGGCCGCTGGACCTCCGGGTACTGGATGGTCACCGGCGGCATGAACAGGTGCTTCAGCGTCGTGCCCATGCCTTTGAGAATCTCACCGATCATGCGTATCTCCTTAATCAGGGCCAGGGCTCAGGGAACAGTACTCTTCCCTGGCCCCTGGAACCTGGCCCCTGGAACCTAGCCTATAAAGAAGCCTCGAATCGTCTCCAGCAGCGGCGCAAACGTGCCCTCTTCGGCCATGACAATGAGCACGGCGGTGATGATGAAGTTGAGCACGGCGATGGGCAGCAGCCCCTTCCAGCCGAAGCCCATGAGCTGGTCATAGCGCAGCCGCGGCAGGGAGGCGCGAATCCAGATCATCAGGAACAGACAGGCGATGATCTTCAGGATGATGTAAATGAAGCCCAGCCAGGGCAGGCGGTCGACGAACGGGCCGCCGTAGCCGCCCAGGAAGAAGGTGGCGAAGATGGCGCTGAGCGAGATCATCTTCATGTACTCGGCCATGAAGAACATGCCGAAGCGCATGCCGGCGTACTCGACGTTGAACCCGGCCGACAGCTCCTGTTCCGCTTCCAGCAGGTCGAACGGGGCGCGTTGCAACTCGGCCAGGGCGGCCACGAAGAAGACGATAGCCGCCAGGGGCTGGATGAAGACGAACCAGATGGGGCGCTGGGCCTCGACAATGTCGCCCAGGTTCATCGAGTTGGCCATCATGATCGGGATGAGGACGATGATGCCCAGGGCCAGCTCATAGCTGATCATCTGGGCCGAGGCGCGGATGCCGCCCAGGATGGCGTACTTGCTGTTCGACGCCCAGCCGGCCAGGATGATGCCGTAGACGCCGATGGAGGTGATGGCCAGAATGAAGAGCACGCCAACGTTGATGCCCGGCGCGATGGCGAAGTACGGTTCGAAGCGCCACGGGCCGAGGCGGAAGGCGGGGGCCCAGGGGATGACGGCCAGGATGAGGATGGCCGGGATGACGGCCAGCATCGGGGCCAGGTTATAGGTGATCCTGTCGACCTTGGCCGGGGTGGGGTCTTCCTTGAAGAACAGCTTCACCGCGTCGGCCGCCGGCTGCATGAAGCCGCTCAGGAAGCGCTTCTCGCCGCCGCGCCAGGGCACGGGCAGGTAGCCGGCGCGGTTGGGGCCGATGCGGTGCTGGAGCCGGGCCAGCACCTTGCGCTCCAGCAGCGTGGTGTAGGCAAAGCCGGTGATGACGGCAAAGCTGATGATGAAGCCGATGATTAAGGCTCGAATGGCGATTGCACCGGGAGTCATTGATTACTCCTGTGGCCGAGACCTGACAGGTCTCTGAAGACCTGTCAGCTCTGGGCGCGTATTGATTAGGCCGCGACCGGCTCAGCAGCGCTGCGGACGACGGCCGTCTGGGCTGCGCCGTCGCCGCCCGCGCCGCGCAGCAGGGCCAGCCCGATCGGCGCGTCTTCGTCGAGCACGACCGTGGCCGCCACCTCTTCGCCGCCCATGACCACCATCGCCTCGCCCGCGCCGATGAGCAGCGCGGCGGCGTCGCCGGGGTTGATGAACAGCGTCGGCCGGGCCAGCCGGTCGCGCAGGACGGGCGTCAGGTTGATGAGCGTGCCCGGCGTATAGAGGGCGGGCGTGCGCAGGACGTTGATGGCCCCGACGCGCCGGGGGGCCGTCGTCGCCGGGGTGTCGGCGGGCAGGTCGAAGCCGTCCAGCGCGCCGCTCTCGGCCGCCGTGGCCGTCTGCTGGCCGAGCCCCTGATGGTTGTCATAGGCCGTGCCGCCGAAGTAGAGGTCGCTGCCGCCGACCACCGGCCACTGCTCCGTCACCTGGGCCAGCGTGCGGTAGTCCATACCGGCGTATTGGGGGATGGCGGCGGCGATCTCCTTGAAGACGAGGCTGGCGGCGAAGGGCGGCTTGCCCAGGCCGACGCGCTCGCCAAGCTGGGCCAGAATCTGCCAGTCGGGGCGCGCCTGGCCCATGGCCGGGATGGCCGGGTAGGTGCGCTGCACGCGCCGCTCGCCGCTGGTGAAGGTGCCTTCGCGCTCGGCCCAGCTCTGGGCGGGCAGTACGACATCGGCCAGTTTGGCCGTCTCGGTCAGGAACAGCTCCTGGACGACGAGGAAGGATAACTGGCCGCGGCCGTCCATCAGCCCGTCGCCCACGGGGTCGGCCCCCAGGGCGAAGAGGGCGCGCAGGCGGCCATCGGCGGCGGCGGCGTAGATGTCGTCGGCGTTTAGCCCGGCGCTGGGCGCGGCGCTATGGCCGGGGCCGAGGGTGGGGTGGACACCCATGTCGCGCGCGCCCTGGTAGTTGGCGTGGCGGCCGACGGCGACGAGGCCGTTGTTGGGCCGCCCGGCGAAGGGGGGCGCGTCGTCGCCGCGGCGGAGCAGCAGCAGGTTGCCCAGCATGCGGGCCAGGGTGTCGCTCTGCTCATAGCTCAGCCCTTCCGCGCCGTAGAAGACGACGAGGTTATTGGCTTCGATGAGCGTGTTGGCCGTGGCCTGGGCGGCGTCGGCCGGGCGGTCGCCGGTGTCGACGTGGGCCAGGGCCAGCAGTTCGCGCACGGCGGTCAGGGCCGCGCCGGCGTCGTAGTGGCGGGCGAAGCGGGCGAACTTGTCGAGGCGGGTCGGCCGGGCGTTGAGGACGACGAGGGCCGCGCCGCGCTCGGCGGCCTGTTTGACGCGCAGCCACCAGACGGGGGCTTCTTCGTGCAAATCGGCGGCAACGACGAGAATGGCGTCGCCGCGGCCCAGCTCCTTGAGGTTGCTGCCGCGGCTGAGGCCGACGCGGGCGACGACGTCGGCGCCCGCCAGCCGCCGCTCGGCCAGGTCGATGTGGCCGCTGCCCAGCCCCTGGCGCAGGAGGCGCTGGAAGAGGAAGTAGTCCTCGTTGCTCAGCCGATCGCCGGCCACACCGGCGACGGCGTCCTTGTGCTGTTGCAGCCGCCCGGCGACGAAGTCGAGCGCGTCGTCCCACGAGACCGGCTCCAGACGGCCGTCGCGCCGCACGAGGGGTTGCGTCAGGCGGGTGGGGTCGTCGGCGTAGTGGTGGACGAAGCGCCCCTTGTCGCAGATCCACAGCTCGTTGACCCATTCGTTCTGGCGGGGCATGATGCGCTTGATGACGTTGCGGCCGCCGCTGGCCGCCTCGCGCCGGGTGCTCATGGTGGTGTTGCAGCCGACGGGGCAGTGGGTGCAGATGCCGGCGACGGGGGTTAGCTCCCACGGGCGGGCGCCGAAGCGGAAGTCAGAGCTGGTCAGCGCGCCGACGGGGCAGATGTCGGTGGTGTTGCCGCTCCAGTAGCTATCGAAGCCGGGCTCGGAGAAGGTGACGATCTCCAGGCGGCGGCCGCGGTTGTGGAAGCCGATGACGGGGTCGTCGACGATTTCGGCCTGGAAGCGGGTGCAGCGGGCGCACTGGATGCAGCGCTCGCGGTCGAGGGTGATGATTTCGCCCAGGGGGACGTGCTTGGCCAGCTTCATCTTTTCGGTGAAGACCATGCGGCTCTCGTCGCGGCCGTAGGCCATGGTCAGGTTTTGCAGCGGGCACTCGCCGCCCTTGTCACAGATGGGGCAGTCGAGGGGGTGGCTGGTCAGCAGGAACTCGATGATGTCCTCGCGGGCGTCCTGCACCGGGATGGTGTTGCCGCGAACGACCATGCCTTCGCTGACGGCGACGGTGCAGCCGGTCTGCAAGCCCTTGCCGAAGTTGAGGCGGGGGGTGCCGTCGGCGTTGAGGGCGGGCTGGCCGGTGGCGCGGTCGATGACGGGCACGCCGATCTCGACCAGGCACATGCGGCACATGCCGACGGGGGCCAGCTTGGGGTGGTAGCAGAACACCGGGATGTCGATGTTGACTTTCTTCGCGGCGTCGACGACCAGCGTCCCCTTGGGGACGGCCACGGCCACGCCGTCAATTGTCAGATTGACCATGTCAGTCATAGGTCGGTTCCTATAGTTCTAACCACAGATTTCACAGATTTCACAGATTTTGCTCCGCTGAGGTGGGGCTATCCGCGCTATCGGTGGCTGTTTCTTCGGGTGGCGCGCCGACCAGCTCGGCCAGCGGCAGGGCCAGGCCGGTGAAGAGCGCCGGATTAAACACGTCGTCGGGCGAGACGATCTGGTTGACCAGATAGCCGTCCGGCGTGTAGCGATATTCGGTGACGAGCAACGATTCGGCTTCGACCAGCCAGTACCAGGGCACGCCGGCGGCGTAGTAAACGCGCAGTTTGTGCGCCTTGTCGCGGGAGGCGGTGGAAGGGGACATCACCTCGACCACCATATCGGGCGGGCCTTCGATAGCTACGTCGTCAGCGAAGCGGCTCAGGTTCTCGGTCAGCAGGAAGCTCAAGTCGGGGATGTAGATGTGGCGCGGCGACAAATAGACCGCAACCTCCGGCCAGATCTTCCCTAGACGTTCGCGCCGCAGATAACTGGCGATAGCGGCGTACAATTCGCCAATGAGTTCTTGATGCCTTCCGCGCGGCCGAACCATCTCAATCAGCTCCCCATCTTCCAACTCATAATACGGCGGCCCCTCTGGCAAGCGCCGATACTCCGCTTGCGTCCAGCGGCGCTCAATAATCAGCGGAGATGTTACAGCCTGTGTAGCCATTTCGAGTGACGGGTTACGAGTTCAGAGCGTCTTCTGCCTTTCTGACCTGCTGAATACTGCTTGCTGTTTTACTGTCTACTGCTCACTACCGCCCCGCTATCGCCACCGGCACGCTCTCCCGCGCCGCCTGCTGGGCGGCGGTGCTGACCTTGGCCTTGTACTCCGGCAGGAAGTGTCGGATGCTGGACAGGACGGGGCTGGTGGCGAATTCGCCCAGGGCGCAGAGGCACTTGCCGGTCATGTTGTTGGCGACGCTCTCCAGCAGCTTGATGTCGGCTTCGGTGCCGTGGCCGTGGTAGACGCGGTGCAGCACCTGCTCCATCCAGAACGTGCCCTCGCGGCAGGGGGTGCACTTGCCGCAGGACTCGTGGCGGAAGAAGTGGATCATCTTCAGCGCGGCCCAGACCATGTCGGTCGTCTCGTCCATGACGATGACCGAGGCCGAACCCATGACGGAGCGGAAGGGGGTCAGGCCGTCATAGCTGCACGCGGCGTCGAGGGCATCTTCAGTGATGATGGGGCCGGAGCCACCGCTGGGCAGTATGGCCTTGAAGCGTTTGCCGTCGCGCACGCCGCCGGCCATTTCGAGCAGTTGCCGGTAGGTGGTTCCCAGCGGCACTTCATAGTTGCCGGGGGCGTTGACGTGGCCGCTGATGCAGACGATCTTGTTGCCGGGGCTGTCTTCGGTGCCGGTGGACTTGAACCAGTCGGGGCCGTTGACGAGGATGCCGGGCACGTTGGCCAGCGTCTCGGTGTTGTTGACAACGGTGGGTTTGCGGTATAGCCCCTCGACGGCGGGGAAGGGGGGCTTCGACCACGGCTGGCCGAGGTTGCCGGCCAAGGACTCGATCAGCGCCGTCTCTTCGCCGCAGATGTAGGCCCCCGCGCCGTAGTGGGAGTAGAAGTCGATGTCCACGTCGCTTCCCATGATTCCCCGGCCGATGCTGCCGGCGGGCCGGCACTCCTGGAGCGCTTCCTCGAAGGCACAGGCGCGTGACCTGTATTGGCCGCGAATGGAGTTGCAGAAGAGGCGCG
>CALLZA010000560.1 GCA_937858165.1 uncultured Ardenticatenia bacterium | reverse complement strand
ACCACGTGGTAGTCGTCAAGGACGAGGATAAAGCTATCCTGGGTGGCGGAAATGTCATTGATCAGTGGGGTCAGAATCGATTCCAGGGGCATGGGTGGCGAGGAGTCTAACGCGGGCAATATGGCCGCCCCGATTTCGGCTGCAACTGTCTGCAAGGCAGTGATGAGATAGGTCAAGAAGCGGATAAGATCGCTATCTTCCTCATCAAGTGAAAGCCATGCGGTCGGCCGAGCACAGCCTTCAACCCACTCGCTGAGCAGCGTCGTTTTGCCAAACCCGGCGGGGGCGGAGATGAGAGTCAATCTGTGATACAGGCCTTTGTTCAGTCGTTCGATGAGTCGAGGGCGCGCGACAATCGTAGACCGTGTGTGGGGAACATAAAGCTTTGTAGCCAGAATTGATGTGGGCATAGGTTCATTATAGAGCACAAATGGATGTTAAGATTAGAAGAAGCCTTTATCTGTCTCTGGTTCATAGGAGGTCACAACGATTGATGAACATCCACTTCAGCGACAAAATCTGGTTCTGGCGCGGCCCCTCGCCCTTCTACTTTGTCACTGTGCCGGCAGAGCAAAGCGACGAACTGCACCACATCTCCGGCTCCGTGACCTATGGCTGGGGGATGATTCCGGTCACGGCGCGCATTGGCCAAACGGAGTGGAAGACCTCGCTCTGGCCCAAGGACGGCGGCTACATTGTGCCCATCAAAGCCAACGTCCGCCAGGCGGAGAAGCTGGAAGAAGGGGATGAGGTAATGATACAACTCGAAGTTGCCTGAGAGCCGGCGGGGCAGGGGCGCGTAACTGCGTGCCTTTTTGCGTCTTGCCCCCTTTGCGCTACTCTCCTGACCATGAGCGCCCCCGCGCCCAAAGAACCGTTCGACATCGACCGCGTCCTGAGCCGCCTCGAGGCCGCTGTTGCCCCCTACCCCAAGGCGGCCATGTTCGAGCTGGCCGAGTTGGGCTACGACACGCCGTTTGAGCAGCTCATCGCCTGCATCATCTCCATCCGCACCCGCGACGAGGAGTCGCTGCCCATCTCGCGCCGGCTGCTGGACGTGGCCCGCACGCCGGCGGCGATGGCGCAACTGACGCCGGAGCAGATCGACCGGCTCATTACCCCCAGTACCTTCCACGAGCGTAAGTCGTACCAGATTCAGACCATCGCCCGCCAGATTGTCGAGCAGTACGGCGGCCAGTTACCTTGCGACGAACAGACGCTGCTCGCCTTCTCCGGCGTGGGGGTCAAGTGCGCCCATCTGGCGCTGGGTATTGCCTGCGGCCAGCCGTGGATCAGCGTCGATATCCACGTCCACCGCGTTACCAACCGTTGGGGCTACGTAGCCGCGCCGACGCCGGAGCAGACGATGGTCGAACTGGAGCGGGTGCTGTCGCGCGAGCACTGGGTCACCATCAACCGCCTGCTCGTCCCGTTTGGCAAGCACATCTGCACCGGCCAACTGCCCCATTGCTCCATCTGCCCTGTCCTCGATATGTGCCAACAGGTCGGCGTGGATCGCCACCGCTGACCCAATGACTATGACCACCGAGAAACCGCCCAACGACCTGGCCCGCTCCATCATCGCCGCCGAGTACGGCTACGTGGCCCAGACCGCCTTCCAGGCCAACGAAGACCGCGCCCGCGCCTGGCAATACTTCTTCGTCACCTTCGCCACGCTCATCGCCGCCCTGCTCTCGACGCAGGTGGAGGGCATTGACCAACGGCAACTCTACCTGACCTTCGTCGTCATCTTCACGCTGCTGGCCGCGCTGGGGCTGATCACCATCCTGCAACTGGTGCGGCTGCGGCAGGCGTGGCTGGAGAGCGTGCGGGCCATGAACCAGATCAAGGCCCGCCTCGTGGCCGACGACCCGGCGCTGGCGGCCTACTTCCGCTGGACGAACGATACCGTCCCGACGCCGTTCAAGCTGCGCAGCTTCGGCTTCCTGCAGGCAGTGTCGGTGGCGCTGCTCAGCGGGTTGGCCGTGGGGGCGGCGGTGGCGTTTGCTGGGCTGGCGCGGGGAGCGGGCGTGGTGCCCTGGGGGCTGAGCCTGGTGACGGCCAGCTTGTCATCGGCGCTGATCCTGGGCCTGGGCTACGTGTGGCCCCTTCGCGCCACAACCCAGAGCAAAACCACATCATGATCCTGCCAAACAAGCGAGACCCCAGGTTCATCACGGTGCGTCGCGGCGGCACCCTCCAGGACCCCGATCATCACCTGCTCGCGTTATGGGCGGCTGATTGCGCCCAGCATGTGTTGCCCTTATTCGAGGCAGTGCAACCCAATGACGACCGGCCACGGCGAGCCATCGAATTGGCTCGCGCCTGGACGCGCGGCCAGGTGACGATGACGCAAGCGCGTACGGCCGCCGGCTTTGCCAACGCCGCGGCCAGACCGTTTAGCGGAGCCGCTCGGTACGCCGCGTATGCCGCGGGCCAGGCGGCAGCGGTGGCGCACGTGGCCGCCCACGAACTCGGCGCGGCGGCCTATGCAATCAGGGCCGTGCGGGCCGCCGCGCCGGAGGGGGAGCGTGAGTCCGCCGGTCGTCGGGAGTGCCAGTGGCAGCGCGAGCAGTTGCCGGAAGCGATCCGTGACCTTGTCCTGGATGATCAGCGATTGCGAAACGACATCTGCTGGTTAGTGTTCGATTGCTAGTCGATGACTGGGCGCAGGCAACACGGCGATGGTCGTCTCGGTCATGCCCTCGGTCAACACGGTGCAGTTCTACATGCGTCGCGGCTTCGCGCCGACGGCCGAGCCGCTGCCGGAGTTGTATGCGTTGGAGCCGGAAGACATACACCTGGTAATTCAAGATTATCACTCTGGTGTTTCATGTTCATTGACCTACCGTATTACAGGAGAAATGGATGACCCAATACATAGAGCCCCGGTTGTTGGGGATTGTTCCGCCAATGGATCTTGGCCTCGGGGATTCGGAATTCATCAGCCCCTTTCCATTGAAGGCGCGCGTCCATGATAATTCTCGCCCAACTGTCGGCTCGGTCGGTTTGTTCGGTGCGCGACGGGATGTCACCTCGCCGGGACTGATCCGGTTGCATGATGGCCTTGATCTGCTGGCTCCGATCGGCACGCCGGTGTTTGCCAGCCAGAGTGGGACTGTTCTTGCCGTTGGGGAGACCAGTCTTACGCTCGAGCACACGAAGGGATTTCACTACCTGACCTATTACCAGCACCTGCAAAATATCAATGTGATCGTTAACCAGAGGGTCACCCAGGGAACTCCGATTGCGGAGGTCGGACCCTTTACGGCTAGTGACTCCCACCTCCACTTTGAAATACGCTATCCCTTCGACCGCCCTGTCGCCAGTTACGAGAACAGCCTTCCCATTGATCCGACATGGGCCTTGTATGACTGGGAGAAGAAGCGTTATCGGAATGACGATTCGTCGAGGAAGGTATTGACCCCAGAGCCAATATCTGAGTTCGGTGAAATCATTCGCGGGCGATTGCTGCGATTTCTCCGCATCCGCGTCCCGCAATTCGGACGGAACCTTTATTACCCGCTTGACAATTTGACGGAAGAAGGAAGATCGTTGGTGGAGACGCTCCGAATGGCGTTCCTATCCGGGCGCCGTGTCGAGATAGCCTGGCGGGATTCTCTGTTCTTCAACCAGATCGAATTCCTCTTCAACCAGAACGACAAAGTGCCAATTATTGCCGAGGTTCGCGTCTTCGCGACCTGAGCCAGTCGGAACCGGTCGATGCCGGTTGCCGTCACGTGACCTACCTGCGACAATCGCCTCATGCGTAGCGTGACACCGACTGATATCGTCCGTCGCCGCCGCCGGCGGTCGCGACAGGCCAACGGCCGCGCCCCGCGCCTGACCCGCACCGTGGCGGCGGCGGCGCTGCTACTGGCCCTGGCGGCCGTCTTCGCCCCGGCGGCGGCGCTGGCCGGCGGCGCCGCCGGGTTGCTGGCCTTCGTGCGTGACCTGCCCGATGTCGAGTCGCTGCGCGACCTGCCCACGACCTACGCCCCCTCCCCGGCCACAACTCGCCTCTACGCCTACGACGTGCCCGACGCCGGCGGCCTGCGCCAACCGGTGCTGCTCGACGAGATAGCCGACCCGCGGGCGGGCGGTGCGGGCTGGGTGACGCTGGGCGACCTGCCGCCGGTGGTCATCAGCGCCACGCTGGCCGCGGCCGACCCGACTTACTTCGACCGCCCGCCGCTCGACCTGGCCGCGGCGACGGCCGAGTGGGCGCGCACGGGGGCGGTGACGCAGGTGCAGTCGCCGCTGCTGGGCGATTTGGTGGCTACTCACCTGAGGCAGGAACCCCTGCCCCAGGCTCCGACGCGCCAGGCCCTGCAGAACTGGTTCCTCGGCTGGCAGATAGAGCGCCGCTTTGGCCGCGAACAACTCGTAGAGTGGACGCTCAACACCACCTACTACGGTCATCTGGCCTATGGCATCGACGCCGCGGCGCGCGTCTACTTCGGCATCGGCGCGGCGGAGTTGACGGCCGCTCAGGCGGCGCTGCTGGCGGCGACGGCCCGCGACCCGGCGGCCAACCCGTTCGACACCCCCGACGCAACCCGCGCCAACGCGGCAACTGTGCTGGAAATTATGGCGCAATACGGCTTCCTCGCGCCCGATGAGGCAGCCGCGGCCGCGGCCGAACCACTGGCACTGGCGGCGGCTCCAGGCAGCGCATCGACCGTGCCCGTCTTTGCCCGGTTGGCCCGTGCCGAACTGGAGCGCGTGCTCGGCCCGACCCGGCTGGTTCGCGGCGGCTACGTCGTCGAAACGACGCTCGATCTGGCGCAACAGGCGGCGGCCGAGTGCGCGACCGTCGCCGTTGTAGGCGGGGAGGGGCCGGGGGGCGGTGGGCCGGCTTGCCCGGCGCTCGACCTGCCGGCAAGCGACGAGGCGACGGCCGCTGCTGTCGTCATTCTAGACCCCACTACGGGGGCAATCCTCGCCCTGGCCGCCGACGACCTGCCCGCCCGGCCCACCGGCACGCTCGTCCGCCCGTTCATCTACCTGACCGCCCTGAGTCAGGGGTATACCGCGGCCAGCCTGACCTTCGACGTTGAGCGCATCTACCTGGAAGAGGGCCGCCCCGTCGTGCCCGGCGACGCCGACGGGCAGTATCGCGGCCCGCTGCGGCTGCGTGAGGCGCTGGTCAGCGGGCGCGCTGCCCCGGCGGCCCAGGTGCTCGGCTGGGTGGGCGCGGCGCAAGTGATCGACAACGCCCGCGCGCTGGGCGTGGCGGCCGGCGAGGCGGCCCGCGGGCTGGCTTTTGCCGACGAGGGGTTCGCGGCCGACCTGCTGAGCCTGTCCCACGCCTTCGCCGCCATTGCCAACGGTGGCGCCCTGATCGGCGCGCTCGGCGACGCGCCGCGCCCGGCGACCATCGCCCATGTGCTGGACGCCCGCGGCGACGAGGTCTACACCTTTGCCCCACAAACCCGCGACGCGCTCGACCCGGCGCTGGCCTGGCTGCTGAGCGACATGCTGGCCGGCGGCGAGCCGGTGGCCGTGGCTGTGGGTGTCTCGGACGCGGCTGGTGACGCCTGGGCCATCGCTGCCACGCCGGGGCAGGTAGTGGGCGTATGGGCGGGCGGCGCGGCCGACGAGACCACCACCGCCGCCGCGGCGCGGGCGCTGGCCGCACCCGGCGAACCGGCAGCCCGGCCGACGCCGTCCGGCCTGACCGCCGTGGAGGTCTGTGCCTTGTCTGGCCTGTTGCCCCGCCGCGACGGGCCGTCCTGCCCAACGGTGCGCGAGTGGTTCGCCGCCGGCACAGCGCCGGCGACGACGGACATCATGACCCGCGAGGTAGCCGTCAACCGCGAGACGGAGCGGCTGGCGACCATCCTGACGCCGGCCAACCTGATCGAGCGGCGCGTCTACACTGTCTACCCGCTCGAAGCCGCGGCCTGGGCGGCCGAACAGGGCATCCCCGCGCCGCCCACGGAGTATGATACCATCCGCCGCGTGCCGGCGCGGGTGGGTGGGGCGGCCGTGGTCTCGCCGGAGGCGTGGTCAGTAGTCAGCGGTCAGTGGTCAGTGGTCGGTTCGGCCGGCGGTGAGGCGTTCGCTTCCTACCGCCTGGCCTACTTTCCTGGCCTTTTGCCGGAAGCGTTGGTTGTGTTGGTCGAGCGGGGCGAGACGGTGACGAACGGCGAGTTGGGCGTGTGGGACACGACGCTGGTGAAGGACGGCCTCTATATGCTGCTGCTGACCGTCGTCCGCGCTGATGGGACGTTCGACGAGGTGGCGATTCCAGTGACGGTGGCCAACGCCGCGCCGGAGTAGGCGGCAACAAAAAGGGGAGTGGAACGCTGTTTCCACTCCCCTTCGCCCCCCAAAGGCGACGACTAGTTGAGCCAGATGTCGGCGACGGTGACGTTTTCGAACGTGGACGGCTTCGGCACCCACCGCCAGGCGCTGACGGTCCTGGTTGTCGGCAAGGGGAAGTTATAGGTCGCCCGGACGGTGATGTAGGCGTTGGTGTTGACCGGCACGTTGTGGAACGTAACCTTGCACTTGGTCGAGTACCACGGATTGGAGACCGTCGCGTAGAAGGTCTGGCCGTTGACGGATGCCGTAGCGCTATGGCAACGCATCGTGCCGGGCATAAAGTTGCCGCGCCAGCCGACCGACGCCTCGACGGTGGTCTTGCTGCTCCAGGGCCAGGCGTGGGCCGACGGGGCTTCGGTGAACGCGGCCAGCAGGCCGAGCATCACCACGAACACCAGCACGAAATTCCTGATCTTGCCCTTCATGATGTCCTCCTGAGACGTGAAGTTGCCGTTTGGTGTGGCAGTCTCGGTGGCTGGGCCGCGACTGCTGTGATTGAGGCCATTGTAGAGGCAAAACGGGGCCGGAATTTAGACGCTATGCGCGGCAATGCCGACAGTTGCCGACACGCCCGGCGCGGCCGGTGTCGAATTTCGTAACGATTACTAGAGCCTGCTATAAAACGCGCTGACGGTCAAGTTGTGGCGGGTGATTCAGGAGATGATGCGGCCGGAGGAAGTATCGCAGTGGCTACGTGATCCGTGGGGCACCGAAATGGACAGGGGATTACCTTGTCGTCCTCGGCGTCAAGCCCCTGGAGGAACTCGGTTAGATCGCGTCGTAGACGTGGATTGTGGCGGTGCAGATGACGGAGATTGCGCTCGAACCACTGCGTGAAGACGTACCGATAACGCATCAGGCCTTGCCGAGAACAGTGGCCAGGTAGTCGGCAAGTTCCTGATCACCAGTCACTTCTAAGGTTCGCTCCGAAAGAACGTCTTCCAGGCCGGTGATAAGATGATCGCCTAGGGTGTATTGCTCCAGGATCACGTCATCCAGTACCGTGACCAGCAAGGTCGCGTCTTCGGGCAAGGTGATGTCGTCAAGCAACTCAACCTTGCCGTGTCGGACGGTCGCGCGAATGGTCATGTAGGTCATGGGTACCATTTTAACAGATGCCGGTGGACAAGGCGGTGGGCCTGTGGCTAACACCTGACAGGTGCGCGGCCTCAAATCTCACTTTCATCAGAGTGCCATTGGCCGCGCACCTGTCAGGTGTTTGGTGAGGGTTGAACGCTTACACCCGCTCGACAATCGTCGCAATCCCCATCCCGCCCCCCGCGCACAGGGTGATGAGCGCGGTCGATAGGTCGCGTCGCTCCAGCTCGTCCAGCGCCGTGCCCAGGAGCATCGCGCCCGTGGCCCCCAGCGGGTGGCCCAGGGCGATGGCCCCACCGTTGACGTTGACCCGCTCCGGCCCGTCGGGCAAGCCCATCTCGCGGATGAACTTCAGCACGACCGAGGCGAACGCTTCGTTGATCTCGAACAGGTCGATGTCGTCTACCGTCATGCCCGCCTTCTTCAGCGCCCGCTGCGAGGTCGGGGCGGGGGCGGTCAGCATAATCGTCGGCTCGTCGCCCAGCAACGCGGCCGAGACGATCCGCGCCCGCGGCCGCAGCCCCAGCGCCGCGCCCTTTTCCTTTGACCCGACCAGCACCAGCGCCGCCCCATCGACGATGCCCGACGAGTTACCGGCGGTGTGGACGTGGTCGATCTGCGTCAGCTGCGGATACTTGCGCAAAGCCACGGCGTCGAAGCCCATCGCACCGAGATTGACGAAAGCCGGCTTCAGCGCGCCCAGCCCCTCCAGCGTCGCGTCGGGCCGGGCGTGCTCATCGCAATCGAGCAGGACGCGGCCGTCGGCGGCGCGGACGGGAACGATGGACGAGAAGTGGCCGTTCTGTTGCGCGATGGCCGCCCGCTGCTGCGAGCGCAGGGCGTAGCCGTCCACATCGGCGCGGCTGAAGCCCTCCAGCGAGGCGATCAGGTCGGCGCTGATGCCTTGGGGCACGATGTCGAGCTGGGCCATCACCGCGTAGTCGTCCCACATCGCCCCGCCGTCGCTGCCCATCGGCACGCGCGCCATTGACTCGATGCCGCCGGCC
>CALLZA010000559.1 GCA_937858165.1 uncultured Ardenticatenia bacterium | reverse complement strand
CGTTGGTCTCGCGGTTCTCTTGTGTTTTTCTTTCTGTAGATTTCTATTATATGTTTTTATTCTTTGCTCGTGTTGTTTGTTTGTGTGTTTTTTGTTATATTTTTTTTTTTAATGATACGGGGACCCCCGAGAGCTACACTAGATCGCTCGTCGGCAGCGTCAGATGTGTATAAGAGACAGTCAAACGGTCGTGCGCCAACCAAAAGGCGCTGACCAGTGCGACGCACGCCCCAATTCAGCCTTTACAGCGCTTTTATCGGTTGCGCCCGTACTTCTCGTGGCTGGAGACCCAATCCGACGAGGAGATGGCCGACGCCAGCGAGATTTCACCGGCCAGCACCACGCCGGCGATGATCTCTGCCAGCTTGTTCACCTTGCCGCGCCCCCAGCAGCCGAGCAGTTCCAGACATTCGCGCTGCGTCGCCAGCCCGGTGCCGCCGCCATAGGTCGCCACGATCAACGACGGGATCGTGATCGAGATGTACAGGTCGCGCTCCGGCGTCAGCTCGGTGTAGATGATGCCCGCCGACGATTCGGAGACGTTGGCGACATCCTGCCCGGTGGCGATGAAGAGGGCGGTGATGCCGTTGGCGGAGTGTGCGCCGTTGTTGTTGGCGCCGGAGAGGATCGTCCCGATGTTGGCCACGTTGTAATGGTAGAAAAGCTGCTCCGGCTTGACGCGCATGTGCTGGATCAACACATCCCGCTTGACCGTGGCTTCGGCGACGACCCGCTTGCCGCGGGTGTGCATCACGTTGACCTGACTGGCCTTCTTGTCGGTGGCCAGGTTCGACTCCAGGTAGAAGTGGCGGACGTTGGGGTAGTGGTCGAGAATCCAGCTACAGGCGGCGAAGGTCGCCCGGCCGACCATGTTCTGCCCGGCGGCGTCGCCGGTGCTGAAGTTGAAGCGCAAGTAGGCCAGCTTGCTGGCCAGGTAGTAGTCGATGTACTGGAGCTTAGCCACGCTGGAGGTCGCCTCGGCGTGTTCGCGCACCTCGGCGATGTTGGCCTCTACCCAGCGCACGAAGCGGCTGGCCTCGCGGGCGTTGTCAAAGACAAACACCGGCGCGCGCTGCATCGAGTCGCCGATGACGGTGCAGGTGACGCCGCCGGACAGGTTGAGGATCTTCATGCCCCGGTTGTAGCTGGCGATGAGCGTGCCCTCGGTCGTGGCCATTGGGACAAAGAAGTCGCCCTGAGCGTGCTCACCATTGATGGTGATCGGCCCGGCGAAACCGAGCGGAATCTGGGCTACGCCGGTGAAGTGCTCGGCGTTGCCGGCGACGATGTGGGGGTCGAAGGAGTATTGGGCGGTGTGCTCCAGCTTGGCCCCGGTCTGCTCCTCGACGAAGCGCTGGCGGGCCTTGATGGCGCTGTCGCTGTAGTCGTCGGTCTTGTCGCGGGGGATGTGGATGGTCTTCGGCCGCTCCTCGGTGATGGCGTCATCGACCTTCAGCTTCAGCTTGCCGAACTGCTGCGACTCGAAGCGCACTTCGATCTCGTGCTTGCCGATGGGCAGCGGGTCGATGGCGGCGACGATCTCCAACGTGCGGCGCAACGGAAAATCAATGGGCTGGGTGGCCAACTGGCCTGGGGTCAGCGTCGTGCCGTCTTCCAGCCGAACGAAGATGGAGTCGGCCGGCACTTCGTAGCCGTCGAACTTGAGGCCGGTCAGGCCAGTGAAGGTCGCGTCGCTGAGCCGGTTCTTGACCGAGAACTGGACGCCGTCGTCGGTGTTGCGCAGACTGCCGTTGGTGTGCAACTGCTTCAGCAACATGCTGGGGATCGCCAATGCCATGACTGCCTCCTATGAAGTGACGAGTTAAGAGTGACGAGTGACGAGTTCAGAGCATCAAGTGGAGCGCTCTGCACGGCACTTGTTGGCCACATTTGTGGGCGGGAGTTTAGCGGGATTGAGGCAAAATGACCAAATAGCGCGAAGATGATCGACAATAAGCGTTAACGCTGGAACGTCGTCGTCACCAGCGCACTATCGCCCGTATCCGACGCCGGCGCGGTGGCCATCCACGCCGGGCGCGGCGTGACCGCCAGCCCACCCTGTTCGGCAACGGTCATCACATTCGTCGTCAGCCGGTCGAGCACGTCGATCGACAGCGCGCCGGGGCCGGTCGTCGTCAGGTCGAGCGTCACCTCGTCGGCTCGGCCGATGACCAGGAAGGTGTACTCCGTCGGCTGCGTTCCGCCGAGATCAAGCACCCGTCCGTCGAACGTGATAGCCGACAGCGGCGCGGCCGACTTCACCACCAGCCGCGTCAACCCCGCCTCGGGCGGCCGGGCCACCAACAGCCGCGTGGCCTCCACCGGCCCCGCGGCAGTGATCGTCGAGTGCGGCAGGGCCACGACCGGCGCGGCCGAACGCAGCGCCGGGTAGGGCGTGTCGCTGCGGGTCAGCAGCCACGGGTCGAACGTTGTCGCCTCGGCCCCGGCGGCGAAGAACTGGCTTGTCCATTCGTCGAGCTGCTGACCGACGCCGCGCCCCATACGAGAGTCGTTGAACGTCACCCAATGCGCCTCGTTCTGGCCCGGTCGCGCGTCGTAGACGACGGTGTTGAACCACGGGCGCTCGGCCGATGGTCGGCTGAACCCGGGTACGGCGAACAAGACCAGCGACAGCGCCGCCAGCGCCAGGGCCACAAGTCCCCATCGGCCGCGCGCCGCCGGCCGCCGCGCCGGGCCGGCCACGCTCTCCACGGCCAGCAGCGCCACCATCAGCGCCGGCAGGCAAAACACGACCGGCAGCGCCGCCATCGGCAAGCCCATCATGGCCTCAGCCCGCCCGGTGTAGATCCACAGCCACGCCGCCACCGGCGCGGCCAGCACCAGGGCCACGACCGCCGCCGCCACGGGGGGCAGCCAATCGTTGGCGGGCCGCAGGGCGACCAGCAGCCCCACCAGTGCGCCGGCCAGCAGCGGCCAGACGAAGAGGTAGCTCAGACCGGGCAGCGCCGCGGCCGTCAGCAACGCCAGCAGTGCCCACCACACCAGCCACCCGCCCAACAACTCGATCACTGTGACCTTGCGGAGCAGCGCCCGCCAGGCCACGGCCACGGCCAACGCCAGCCCCAGCGCAGCGGCCAGATGGAACCCGGAACCCCACCAGCCGCCGGCGGTGAAGTTATGCAGGCCCGGCGACAGCAGCCGCACCAGCCACCAGACCAGCGAAACCACCAGCACGGCGCTGAGCATGATCGGCAGCCAGACGGCCAACGCCACCAGCACTCCCCGCCACGTCATGCGGCCGCGCCTCAGGCCAATGATTAGCCACGCCACCAGCAGAACGGCCGCCAGCACCGCCAACGGCAGCGCCAGCCGGCTCGAATAGCGGGCCACCACCCCCGGCGCCAGGGGAAACATGACCAGGTTCGGCTCTTGCGGCAAGTCGGCCAGCGGCCGATCGCCGAAGTAGCGGGTCATCGCCAGCGCGAAATCGCCCATCCCCTGCACGCTGCGCGGGTCGAGCGCGGCGACGCTGTCGGCCGAGGAGTGGTAGTTGGCAACCGTCTCCAGCGACAGGTAGATGAAGGCCAGCCCCGGCGCGCCCTCGACAAAGGCGTCGAGGTCGGAACCGGTGTTGCCGGCCACCGCCCACATGAACTCATGGAGGAATGAACTGGCCAACGGGAAGCGCGTGCCCGCTTCCAGGGCATTCAACGCCTCGGCCGTGATCGCGCCGGAGTCAGGGCCGCTGATGTAGAGCAGCGGCGCGCCGTCGCTGCCCAGCCCTTCGAAGACGAGCGACAGCCCCACGTCGGCCGCCCAGGGATGGTCGCTCATGAAGCCGCTGGCCCCGGCCACGCCGATCTCCTCGGCATCGGTGAAGAGGAAGATGACGTCGTTGCGCAACGGTTGGCCCGCGTCGGCCGCGGCCACCACCGCCCGCAGCGTCTCCAGCACCGTCACCGTACACATAGCGCAATCGGTCGCGCCGGGCGAGGTGCCGACCGAGTCGTAGTGGCCGGAGACGAGCAGCGCCTTGCCGCCGGGGTCACTGCCGGGTATGCGCACCAGCACGTTCTCAACCGCCATCACGTGCGCTTCGGGGAAGCCGGGCGTGTGGCGGAAGACGTGGCTGGACTGGAGTTGCGGCGACAGGCCGAGGGCGGCGATCTGCGTCATCAGGTAGTCGCCAATTGCACCATTGGCCGCCGAACCAACCGGGCGCGGCGCAGCGGCGATGACGCGCAGATCGACCATCGCTCGTTCGGCTGAGAAGACAAGCGGCGACGCCGCGGCGGGCACGACGTCCGGGACGGCGCTCAGCGACGCCATACTCAGCCAGATGAGGCCAGCGAACAGAACCAGGAGTGACAGGACAGCCAGAGCACGTTGATTGCGAACTCGCGCCTGGGTCGGCGAACCAACCGACGCGTCTCGCTTGGGCTTTTCGACAACGGGTGTTTCAGCGGTCACAAAAAATGGCTCCCCGGCTGCGGTGGTGGGCGCTACGCAGTGAGAATCGCCTGCAAGTACGTCAGGTGCTCCTCGTAATGCGCGTAGGTGTCACCGATGATCCAGCCGATAATTGGGCGGTCGGCCGAACGCCCCCCACCTTCCCCATACGCCTCGTAAGGGCGCTGCAAATCGGCATCGCTCAGGGGGGCCAGCGCATCGAGCATCTCCCGATGGGCCTCGCGGAAGGCAGTCAACGCCTCGGCCGCTGGCCGTTCACGATTGCGCCGATAGACCAGATCGTTGACCTGATCCATTGTTAGAGTATACCACTCTTCGGCCGTGATCTCCATGCCTTCGGTGCGCGACCGCCGGCCGAGTAGCCAGGCAATACCCCGCTCCCATGCGGCCAGGTGGAAGAGGTGATCCTTGATCGCCCAGCCCTCATCAGAGCCGGAGCGGCTGAGTTGCGCGTCGTCCAACCCGCGCAGTACCCGCTCCAGCGCCTCATAGCCAGCGGTAATGCGATCCATCAACTCCGTCTTGCTGATCTGCTCTGTCATCATCTTACTCCATCTATCCGTGTCTATCCGCGCCCACGCGCGTTCTATCTCTTGAGCCGTGCCACCAGCACCGGAGGAAACTCGCTGTAGTTGCCGCCCCACGACGTCTGCTTCTCCGGCTGATAGCCGGGCGGAAAGGCGGCCTCCTCCAACGCGTCGAGGGCGAACCCGGCGCTCAGGAACGGCTGGAGCAGCTCGCCCAGCGGCCGGTGGAAGTAGAGTTGCGGCTCCGGTTGGCCGCGGATGGCGATCCCCTCGGCCGTGAACGGCGTGAGGTAGCGCGACAGACGCAGGCCATAGCGTGTTGTGAGGCGGCGGCCGTCGTCGTGCCCCTCGGCCACGAACGTCGCGTGCAACCCGTTGAAGCACGGGTGCATGACCGAGAAGACGAAGCGGCCACCCGGTCGTAGCAGCCGCGCCAGCCCCGCGGCCAGCGGCGCGATGTCGGCCATATCGAACAGGGCCATGTTGCACATCGCCGCGTCGTACTGCCCTTCGCCCAACGCCAGCAGCGCGCTCAGGTCGGTCGCATCGAGCACGTGATAGGCGATAAGCCCGGCATGGGCGGCCGAGCGGGCGCGAGCGCGCTCGATCAGCGCCGCCGAGAAGTCAAACGCGGTGACGTGCGCCCCCATGTCGGCCAGTCGCAGGGCGTAGAGGCCATTGCCGCAGGCCACGTCGAGCATGTGCTCTCCCGGCTGCAGGCCGAGCAGCCGCTGCGTGGCCGGCCAGACGAGCAGGTTGACGAAGTCGTTGCCCGTCGCGCCCATATAATCGTCCCAGTGGGCGGCGTTGGCCTCCCACGCCCGCCGAACTACATCATTCGTTGACATCCGCGCTCGTCTCCTGCTTCTGCTCTACCCGCTGCGCTGATCCCACAACTGCCGCGTGATCTGGATGTGGCCGGTGTGAATGGCCGTATGCTCCAGCCCATGGAGCAGCGCCCAGCCGACGCTGTGGCTTTCGTCCTTCTGGCCCATCGTGCGTGTCTCGCCCAGAGTGGCCGCGTCCAACTCGCCCAGCACCTCACCGGCGAAGTCGAGCGCCGCCCGCAGCCGCGCCATCAACTCGGCCGCGTCCACGTCGCGCATCTCGAACTCCTGTGAGCGCACGCGCCCCGACGGCTTGCCACCGGCCACGTCACCCACCCAGTAGCGCAACGCTCCAGCGGTGTGGGTTAGCAGGACGGCGACGGAGTTCATGTCCGTCGCCGGCTTCCAGTCCAGCGCCTCGGCCGGCAGATCGGCCACGGCCGTCTCGATGGCCTTGTACAACGTCTCGAGTCGCTCCTGCATGTCACTGAATAGCTGTTCCATTGTTCCTGCTCCTATAATGACCGCTGACCACCGACGACCGACCGCCGCCAGAGGCCTGAAGAACCATCTACATGCGCCACTCTTTCTTGCGGCGGTCGGCCGTCGACCGTCGGCTGTCGTCCTAAAGTGCTTCCGACATCGGCCGCATCCCGATCAGGAACACGCGCACCTTCGGCGGCTGGGTGACCGCGAAGAGGACGGCTTCGGCCACGTCCTTGGCGTCCATCATCGCGTCGAGCATGGGGTCGCCCGGCGTGCGTCCCGTGCCGAAGGCGAAGTGCGTGCCCACGCCACCCGGCGCAACAACGCTGACCTTGACGCCCTGTTCGCGTGTCTCATAGTCGAGCGCCTGGGCAAAGCCCATCTGGGCAAACTTCGTAGCACAATAGACGCTCTCGTGGGGCAGCCCCTTCAGCCCGGCGACGGACGAGACGAAGACCACCCAACCCTGCCGCCGCGCCAGCATCCCCGGCAAGAAGGCCGCCGTGCAGAGGAAGCTGCTGCGCATATTGGTGTTCATCATCCAGTCGTAGTCGGCGGCCGAGAGGGACGCCAGTGGGCCGTACTTGCCGACGCCGGCGTTGTTGATCAGGATGTCGACCCGGCCGAAGCGTGCCAGCGCCGCGTCGCGCAGCCGATCCACGTCCTCTTCGCGGGTCAAATCAGCAGCCACGGGCAGCGCCGCCACCTCCATCCGCGCCAGCCGCTCGGCCAGGGCGGCCAGTTCGTCGCCGTTCCGTGCCGTCACGACCACGTCGGCCCCGGCCTGGGCCAGCGTCAGCGCCGTTGCCTCGCCGATGCCCCGGCTGGCCCCGGTCACCACGGCTACCTTGTCCTTCAATAGTTCACCCATCACGGCACTCCTTAACCAACCGGTTCTTAGTCTAGCGCCTCTCGTTCATAGTCCTGCGCTTGAGCGCGCTCCCCGGCCGAAGAACGCGCTGAAGCGCTCGACTACAAACGTATGACATTATAGCAGTTTGCGCGATGCATCCGATGAGCCTTCGTCCAGTTTGCCTTTGCCCGGCGTCTTTATAGCCTGGCGCTGAACTCTTTCATGTGACGGTTGCCCGCCGCCGCCGCCTGCGGTATAAGTGCTCTCCCGGCCAAGCGCCGCCCGCACCGAGGACACGACCCACGTATGGAACAAGACCACGCCCAGACTGCCCGCACCCGCGCTATGATCGTCCTGTTATTGGGGCTGCTGGGCATGGGCTTCTCCGGCATCTTCGTCAGCCTGGCCGGCGCGCCGGGGGCGGTGGCCGGCTTCTACCGCATGGCCGTGGCCGCGGTCTTGCTGATCGCGCCGTTCGGCCGCGGCATCGCCCGCGACGGCCGCCCCGCCCGCCGCGAAACGCTCATCGCCATTCTGGCCGGTCTATTCTTTGCCGGTGACCTGTTCTTCTGGAACACCGGCATCCTCATCAGCGGCGCGACCAACCCGACGCTCATGGGCAATACCGCGCCCATCTGGGTCGGCCTGGGGGCAATCTTCTTCTTCGGCGAGCGGCCGGGCCGCCTGTTCTGGGTGGGGCTGGCGGTCGCCATCGGCGGCGCGGCGGTCATCCTCGGCGTGGACGCACTCAACGACGTCGGCCTGGGCACGTTCTTCGGTATCCTGTCGGGCATGTTCTACGGCGGCTACTTCCTCGTTGTCCAGCGCAGCCGGCAGCGGCTCAATACGCTGACCTCGTTCTGGCTGTCGGCCGTCGGCTCGGCCATCGCCCTGGCCCTCATCGCCCGCGCCCTGGGCCAACCACTGACCGGCTACTCGCTACGTGCCTACCTCTACCTGATCGGGCTGGGCCTCTTCGTCCAGGTCGGCGGCCAGATGGCCGTGGCCTACGCCCTGGGCTATCTGCCGGCGTCGCTCGTCTCGCCGACACTACTATTGCAGCCGGTGCTGACCGGGCTGCTGGCCGTGCCCATCCCTGTCTCTTATACACATCTGACGCTGCCGACGAGCGATCTAGTGTAGATCTCGGTGGTCGCCGTATCATTAAAAAAAACACGAGGGATTATCGTGGGGGCGGGCGGCTGAGATCAGAACGAGTAGAATAAGACACACTGCACATGAGATACACCAAACGCGCAGACACCGGATACAGTATCGCAGCCAACAAAAAAGATAGAGCAATGGTCCAGGATCAAG
>CALLZA010000558.1 GCA_937858165.1 uncultured Ardenticatenia bacterium | reverse complement strand
TCGTGTATAGTCGCACGTAGCTGTCATTTTATCTGGTTCGTGTTTGATCGTTAGATGTCATCTATCGACGCTACATAGTGTGTTTGTTTTGATTGTGTCCCGTTGCACGCTGATATCTGTATTTGTTTTTTTTTTAATGATACGGCGACCACCGAGATCTACACTAGATCGCTCGTCGGCAGCGTCAGATGTGTATAAGAGACAGATTGTGTTTGATGTATAAGTAAAAGAGTCCACAGATTTCACAGATTACTCTCTGAATCTTTGAAATCCGTGTAATCTGTGGACGCTTGTCTTAAGGAGTGACCCATGAATCAGGGAGACCTCAAGCGAATTTCGCCCTACTTGTACGAGATACCGAAGACCCATCGCCACGACATGCGCGTGCCGGCGCGCTTCTACGCCGACGCTGAGCTGCTGCAAGCGGCACTGGGCGACAAGAGTCTCGATCAACTGGTCAATAGCGCAACGCTGCCGGGCATCGTCGGCTACGCTCTGGCCATGCCCGACATCCACCAGGGGTACGGCTTCCCCATCGGCGGCGTCGTCGCCACGCAGACACCGGACGGGGTCATCTCCCCCGGCGGCGTCGGCTACGACATCAACTGTGGCGTGCGCCTGCTGGGCACGCGCCTCAGCCGCGAGGAGATCGCTCCCTACCTCGACGAGTTGGCGACGCAACTGCAACGCAACTGCCCCCACGGTGTCGGCCGCGGCGGCGAGTTCAAGCTGAACAACAAGGAGATGGCCGAAGTGGTGCGCCAGGGCGCGCGCTGGGCGTTGAAGCGCGGCTACGCCACCGAGATGGACCTGGAGCGCACCGAAGAGAACGGCCGCATCGATGGCGCCGACCCAGACAAGATCAGCCCTCGGGCCTATGAGCGGGCGCGCGACCAATTGGGTACGCTGGGCGCGGGTAACCACTTCATCGAGGTTGACGTCGTCGATGAGGTGTTCGACGAGACGGCCGCGGCGGCGATGGGGCTCTTCCCCGGCCAGATCGTGGCCCAGATTCACTGCGGCTCGCGCGGCTTCGGCCACCAGGTCTGCACCGACTACGTCGCCCGCTTCCAGAAGGTCGTCCACAAGTACAACATCCAGTTGCCCGACCGCGAGCTGGTCTGTGCCCCCTTGAGCAGCCCGGAGGGGCAGGAGTATCTGGCGGCCATGAAGGGCGCGGCCAACTTCGCCTTCTGCAATCGCCAGCTCCTGACCCACCTCATCCGCCGCAGCTTCGATGACACCTTGCGCGGCAAAGTGGCCAACCCGAGTGTCTATCAGATCTACGACATCGCCCACAACATGGCCAAGATCGAGGAGCACGAGGTGGACGGGCGGCGCATGACTGTCTGCGTCCATCGCAAGGGGGCGACGCGGGCGTTCGGCCCCGGCTCGCCGGTGCTGCCGGCGGTCTACCGCGCCATCGGCCAGCCGGTGCTTGTGCCCGGCTCGATGGGTACGGCCAGTTGGGTGCTGGTGGGCACGGAAGGGTCGATGGCCCAGAGCTTTGGCTCCACCTGCCACGGCGCGGGGCGGACGATGAGCCGGGCACAGGCCAAGCGCGAAGTGCAGGGGGGTGAGTTGCGCCGCGAGTTGGAGGAGCGGGGCATCCGTGTGCGCGCCGGCAGCCTGGCCGGGCTGGCCGAAGAAGCACCGGGGGCCTACAAGGACGTGGATCAGGTCATCGAGGTCGTCCACGGCGCGGGCATCGCCCGCAAGGTGGCGCGACTGGTGCCCGTGGCCGTGGTGAAGGGTTGATGACCGACGGCGGAACGCATCGGGGCCGGCTGCGGCTGCCGTTTGGGTTGGGGGCGCGGCCATTGCTGGTGCCACCGCGCAAGGCGATCATCCTCCAGCCGTGCTGTCTGGGGCGCGTCATGTTGACGACGCCACTGCTGGCCGCGCTGGGCGAGGCGTTCCCCGACGCCCGCTTTGACTGGGCGGTGAGCGATTGGGCGCGGCAGGCGGTCAGCAGCAACCCGCGCGTCACCCGTCTTATCCACACCGGCGCCGGCGACGTGGCTGGGGCGACCCGCGACGAAGTGCGCGCCCTGCTCGACGACATCCGCGCCGAGGCGTATGACACCTGTTTCATCCCCAGCGCGTCGGCCGAGGCGTTGGCCCGGCTGGCGCGCGAGGCGGGCGTGCCGCAGCGCGTTGGCCTGAGCCGCGACGGTCGCCGCCGCGACCTGACCCACGCCGTTGCCCCGTCGCCGGGGGAGCGGGGCCAGGCGCGGTCGGCGTTGGCGCTGGCGGCGGCCGTCGGCGCGCCGGCGGGCGTCATCGCCGCGGCGGAGATGGAGTTTCACCCACCCGACCGCGACCGGACGGCGGCGGCGCGCTGGCTGGTCGAGGAGTTGGACTGGCTGGGTGATAGGCCGCTGGTGATCATGCATCCAGGGGGCGGGCAGAACCCGAGCGGCACCAATCTCGACAAGCGTTGGCCGGCCGAGCGCTTTGCCCGGCTGGGCAACCACCTCATCCGCGTCCACGGCGCGCGGGTGGCGCTGGTGGGCATGGCTGACGAGCGGTCGCTGGCGGCCCAGGTAGCGGGCATGATGTCGTTCACCGTTGCCGAACGAGCCACGGTCAACCGCGCCGGGCAGATCGGGCTGGGCGAGTTGGCCGCGCTGTGCGAATTGGCTACCCTCTACGTTGGCAATGACATCGGCTCGACCTATGTGGCTGCGGCCACCGGCTGCCCCACGCTAGCCATCCACGGCCCAACAGACCCGGCCGTCGCCGCGCCCTACATGGTCAACGGGCGGGTCGTGACGCTCTGGCGGCCGTATGAGGGGGCGTTCAGTTGGGCGACGGGCGTCAGCGTCGAGGAGGCCGCGACGGCTGCGGCGACACTCTTACAGACCTCCGCGGTCTTCTAGTAGAGAAAGCATCCACAGATTACGCAGATTATCGAGAATTGAATCTGTGAAATCTGTGGCTGCGTCTTCTATGAAGCCTCGCGCAATCGTGCTTCCAACGCCTTGAGCGCCTCTTCCAGTTGGGCGCTGCGGGCGCTGTGGCTCAGATCGCCGTGGGTGCGCTCGAACACCGCTCGCAGTGCGTCGGTGCGACGGCGCAGGCCGCCGGTGATCTGGTCGGCGAAGTCGAACGTCACCAGCGTGCTGTAGATGTGGTCCATCGCATCCAGCAGCCGGGCGGCCTCCACCTGTTGGCCGAGGCGCAGGAGGTCGAGGATGCGCCGGCGCATCTCGCTGGCGGCCTCGGCCAGGCCGTTGAGCCACGTGTTATCCTCCGCGCCCAACTCGGCCGGCGTCGGCAGCGCCTGGCCGCGGGCCAGGGCGTAGACCAGATTGGCCTCGACAAACTCCTTGACTGCGTCCTGAGTGTAGCCGGCGAAGTAGAGGTCGGGATAGGCGCGCACGCCGGTCACCAGGTCGTCGGTCGCGCCGCGCGCCTCGGCCAGCAGCGTCTCGGCCGTGGCCCACTCCTCGCGGTGGATGGCGCGGATGGAGCGGGCGCAGAGGGCAATGAGGCTGCGCGACTGCTGGTAGGCGTGGTCGCGCGCCGCGGCCGTCTGCTCCATATTGGCTCGGATGGTCTCCGCAATTTGGTCTAGTTGTTCCATGTTACTTCTCGTCTTCGCCGGGGAAGCGGAAGAAGTCGTCGGCCAGGTTGGTGCGGGTGGGGATACGGATTTCGCCGAACTGGCGCTCGAAGTTAGCCAGGTTCTGCCCCAGCGCGGCGTGGAGCAGTTTGGCGTGGATGGGGCTCATGATCACCCGTGCCGTCAGCGCGCCACGCGGGGTGCGTGGCAAGAGTTGGGCGAAGTCGATTACCATCTCGGCCGGCGTGAAGTTGATGAAGGCCACGTTGGCATAGACGGCCTTCAGCTCCTTGGGCAGGTCGATGCTGATGCGCGTCGGTTGGGACTGGGGTGGATTGCTGTTGGCTGTATTCTCGGTCATGTGGACTCCGATAGATAGGCTTCCAACTGGGGGAAGGCTCGGTGGCGATAGGGGCAGTGTAGCATAGTCGCGGCCGGCGGCCAATGGCTGCGCCACGGCCAGGAACCGGAAACAAGAAGGGCCGCGCCGGAAAGCGGCGCGGCCCCGAGAGACGGACTCAACGAGCGATTCGGTTTAGCGGTTGCGCGTTGCCACGTCGAAGATGACGGCCAGGGCCAGGATGATGCCGCGGACGATGTATTGGTAGGAGATACCGATACCCATCAGGTTCATGCCGCTGGTGAGGGAGGCCATGACCAGTGCGCCGATGACCGCGCCCGTGACCCGGCCCACACCACCGGCGGCCGACACACCGCCGACGTAGGACGCTGCGATGGCGTCCAACTCCCACGCCGTTCCGGCCGTCGTTGTGGCCGATTGGAGGCGCGAGGCAAACAACATGCCCGACAGTGCGGCCAGCATGCCCATCTGGCTGAACACCAGAATGGTGATGCGCTTGACATTGATGCCGCTCAACTCAGCCGCTTCGGGGTTGCCGCCGACGGCGTAGATGTGGCGGCCTAGCACGGTCTGCGTCGTGATAAAGTGGTAGATTGCCAGCACAATGAGCACGACGACCACGGTCCACGACAGACCGTTATAGCTGGCCAGCACCCACACCAGCGCGCCGATCAGCAGCGCCATGAAAGCCAGTTTGAGGAAGAAGATGCTTTGCGGCAGAATCTCGAAGCCATAGGCAGCCTTGTTGCGGCGCCCTTTGATTTCGCTGTAGATCAGTAGCAGAATAGCCGCCACACCGAGCAGCAACGTCAGCAGATGCTTGCCGGGCCACAGTTCGCCGGGAATATCGGGGATGAAGCCGTTGCCAATGGCGTTGAAAACGTCGTTGGCGATGATGATCGTACCGGAGCCTTCCGTGACGACCAGGATGGCCCCACGATAGATGAGGAAACCGGCCAGCGTGGCGACGAAGGCGGGGATGCCCAGATTGGCCACCAACAGGCCCGGCCACACGCCCAGAATAGCCCCGAAGAGCAGCACGGCCGGTATGACCAACCAGACCGGGACACCCCAGAAGGTCAGCCCAATGGCCGCCACCGCGCCCAGGAACCCGGCCAGAAAGCCAATCGACAGGTCGATGTGGCGGATGACGATGACCAGGGTGACGCCGATGCCCAGCACGGCGATGTAGCCGAACTGGTTCAGCAGGTTGCTGATGTTGCGCGAGGAGAGGAAAACCCCATCGGTGGTGACGGCAAACACGCCCCAGATGACGAACAGGGCGATGAACATGCCATAGTCGCGGATGTTCTCGCGCAGGACTCGCCGCAGATCGCCGAAGAGATTGGAGGAAGGTGGTTCTTTAACTGGTAATTCCTTTGCGACGCTCATTTCGACCTCTCTAGTTCATTGTTGCCAGTTGCATGATCTTCTCTTGGGTGGCTTCGGCAATGGGTAGTTCGCCGGTGATTTCGCCCGCCGAGACGACGTACACCCGGTCGCTCATCCCCAGGACTTCGGGCAGCTCGGAGGAGATCATGATGATGCTCATGCCCTGCTCCACGAGACGATTCATGAGGGTGTAGATCTCGAACTTCGCGCCCACATCGATGCCGCGCGTCGGCTCATCCAGAATCAGGATGTTGGGCTGCACGAACAGCCACTTGGCCAGCGACACCTTTTGCTGATTGCCGCCGCTCAGGTTGCTGACGCGCTGCTGGATGGTAGGCGTCTTGATGTTGAGCGACTGCTTGTAGTCGTTGGCAACTTGAATCTCCTTGTTGCTGTCGATCACGCCGCGACTGGCCAGGGCGCGCAGGTTGGCCAGGGTCGTGTTCTGGCGCACATCCTGCATGAGGATGAGACCATTGCGCTTGCGGTCTTCGGAGACGTAGGCGACGCCGGCGTTGATGGCCTCTTGCGGGTGGTTGAACCGTCCCTTATGGCCGTTGACCATCAGGTCGCCGTCGATGCGATACCCTTGCGGATTGCCGAAGATACTGAGCGCCAGTTCGGTACGGCCCGACCCCATCAGCCCGGAGAAGCCCACGATTTCGCCGCGCTTGACGTTGAAACGGTTCTTCTTGAGGATCTTGCGGTCGACAGCCGGGTCGAAGACGTCCCAATCGTTGACCTCGAGGACCACTTCTTCCGACCGCTTATGGGCGCGGGGCGGGTAGATGTTGTTGATCTCGCGGCCGACCATGTTCCTGATCATGGCCTGTTCCGTTACTTCGCCCTTCGCCGCGTCCAGGGTGATGATCGACTTGCCGTCGCGGATGACCGTGACGGAGTCGGCTATCTCCATGATCTCCCGCAGCTTGTGGGTAATCATGATCAGGGTGACGCCGTGGCTCTTCAGGTCGCGCATCAGGTCGAAGAGGTTGTCCACGTCCCCTTCGTTGAGGGCCGATGTCGGCTCGTCGAGAATCAGCACGCGCACATCCTTGCTCAGTGCCTTGGCGATCTCGACCAACTGCTGCTTGCCGACGCCCAGCTCGACGATCTTGGTCGCCGGGTTGATGTTCAGCTTCACCTTCTGCAGCATCGTATTGGCTTGCTGGATAGTCTCATTCCAGTTGACACGCATGCCCTTGCGACGTTCGTTGCCCAGAAAGATGTTTTCATAGACAGTTAGCTCGGGGATGAGGGCCAGTTCTTGATAGATAATGCCGATGCCGGCCTTTTCGCTGTCGCGAATGCCGCTGTACTGCTGCAATTGGCCGTCGAGGTAGATCTCGCCGCTATACGTGCCGTTTGGATAGACGCCGCTGAGAACCTTCATCAACGTCGATTTGCCGGCCCCGTTCTCGCCCACCAGACAATGGATCTCCCCCCGTTTGACGCGAAAGCTGATGTCGTCCAACGCTCTCACGCCGGGGAACTCCTTCGTGATATTCCGCATCTCCAGGATGATGTTGTCGCTCATATGCGGCTCCACAGGTCGGGCGCTCATCGCCTTTGCCGGACGGTCGCCCGCGGCCGTCGGGCTGGCCAGATGGACAAATCGCCGCGGAGGGTGTTGGGGAGCCGCAGCCCACCCACACCTTCCGCGGCGATGGCGTGTGCGTCAGGGCTTGCGAGAGCCCTGACGCACGGTTGTAAAACTACTCCAGGCCAGTGAAGTCATCAGCGCTGTAGTAACCGGAGTCGATCAGCGCTTCGACCAGGTTATCCTGGGTCACGGTGACCACAGGCGACTGGACAGCGGGCACGTCGATGACGCCGTTGTTGTAGGCGCCGGATGCCTCGGGCGCGCCGCCACCCAACAGAGCTACGGCGGCGGCGATGGCGTCGTCAACCAGGGTGCGAACATCCTTGAAGACGGTCATCGACTGCTTGCCGTCGATGATGTACTGCACCGACGCCTGCTCGGCGTCCTGACCGGTGACCAGGAAGCTGGTCACGTCGGTGTCGGTGGCGAACACGTCGGCGATGGCGCGGGCCGTGCCGTCGTTGGGGGCCAGGATGAAGACGTCACCCTTGTCCTCGGCCGGAGCCGAAGTCAGGTTCGCCTCGGCCAGGTTGCGGGCCGTATTGAAGTCCCAGTTGGTGGTGACCTGGTCGATGATGCCGGCCATCTGCTCGCGGGTCAGCTCGGCCGTATCCTGCAAGGCCACGGCCTCACTGGAGTTGACGATGCGGAACGTACCGTCGGCGATCTTCGGCTGCAGGACACCCCACGCACCTTCGAAGAAGATGAACGCGTTGTTGTCGGTGGCCGCGCCGGCGTACAGGTAGAGCGGGTTGCCCTCGCCCTCGGCGTTGTCGACCAGGAACTGCGCCTGCTGCGCGCCCACGGCGATGCTGTCGAAGGTCACGTAGTAGTCCACGGCATCCGTGTCACGGATGAGTCGGTCGTAGGAGATGACCGACACACCGGCGTCGCGCGCGGCCTCGGCGGCGGCGGCGGCGGCGGTGCCGTCGTGCGGGGTGATGATGAGCACCTGCACGCCTTGCGTGATCAGGTCTTCAACGTTGGAGCGCTCGCGCGCCGAGTCGCCCTGGCTGAAGAGGATTTCGACCTCATAGCCGGCGGCCTCGAGCGCTTCGCGGAAGCGCGTCTCGTCCTGCACCCAGCGCGGCTCATCACGCGTCGGCAGTACGATGCCCACCTTGCCGGAGACTTCCTCGGCTGGGGCTTCAACTTCTTCAGACGGGGCCTCTTCGGCTGGTACTTCGGTTGCCACGGCCTCTTCGGTCGTGGTCGTACCACCGCCGCAGGCCACCAGGGCCATCATCGCCAAAGCGATGATCAACAGTAGAAACAATCGGGCGTTTTTCACGGAAACTAACCTCCAAAACTGTAAAGTCAACGAACAAACATAAGCAATAGCCGAACCTCTTGAGATTGTCAAGGATATAAAGCACGCTTTGTAGTCTGCCACTTTAGGCAGGGGCTTTTACTCCTTGACGTTCTCTCTACGTAGGGAGGGGCGGTCGTTCGGCTGTCGTCGGCCCCACCGG
>CALLZA010000557.1 GCA_937858165.1 uncultured Ardenticatenia bacterium | reverse complement strand
TACCCCATAACAGCAGTAGAGTAGTAGACTTACATGTCGAACGTGTGTCTCTGCCTTAGTGTATCTGCTATATCTCACTTGCTTTGCTCTATTGTCGTTCGCTGTTGTGTATGTGTGTGCTTGTTTTTTTTTTTTTTCAAGCAGAAGACGGCATACGAGATCTAGTACGGTCTCGTGGGCTCGGAGATGTGTATAAGAGACAGCTTCAGGATCGCCGGCCGCGCGAAACGCTCGAACGACACCATCGCCGACACCGGATTGCCCGGCAACCCCAGGAAGGGCACGCCACGATAGGCTCCAAAAGCCAACGGCTTGCCCGGCCGCATTCGCACCCGCCAGAAGACCACGCCGCCCGCCTGATCCAATACCGCCTTCACCACGTCGTAGGCCCCGACCGAGACGCCGGCCGAACTGACCAGCAGATCGACGCCGGCAGCCACGCCGGCATCGAGCCGCGCCCGCACGTCGTCTTCGCGGTCGCCGGCCACGCCCAGAGCCAGCGCCTCGCCGCCCAACGCACGTACCTGCGCCGCCTGGGCATAGCCGTTGCTGTTGCGAATCTTGCCCGGCATCAGCGGCGCGCCCACGTCAATCAGTTCGTCGCCTGTGGCCAGGACGCCGACGCGCGGCCGGCGCACCACGGTTACGCGCTCCACCCCCAACGAGGCCAGCACGCCGATCTCCTGCGGCCGGATGACGTGACCCGCCGTCAGCACCGTCTGCCCGGCGCGGATGTCCTCGCCGGGGTAGCGCACGTAGTCACCGTGGCCAACGGCGCGCCGAATGGCGACGCGCTCCGGCAGCGGGCGGTCGGCCCCGCGCCACGGCTCGTCGGTGTCCTCCACCGGCACCACGGCGTCGGCTCCGTCCGGCAGCGGCGCGCCGGTCATGATGCGCGCCGCCGTGCCCGGCGTCAGAGCCACGTCGCTCGGCCGCCCGGCGGCGATGTCGGCCACGACGCGCAGAAGGACGGCCGACTGCGGCCCGGCGCTGACTATATCGTCGGCGCGCACGGCATAGCCATCCATCGAAGAGTTGGCGAAAGGGGGCAGGCTGTCGGCGGCCACGACCGGCGCGGCCAGCACGCGGCCCAGCGCGTCGAGCAGGGGCACGCGCTCTTCGTCCAGCGGCGCAACGCGGCTCAGGACGATGGCCAGCGCCTCGGCGACGGTCAACAACTCGGAGTTAGCCATCGGCGCGGGCGACGGCCAGGCGGCCGTCCAGTTCCAGCTCGGCCGCCGCGCCCTGCATGGCGGTCAGCACGTTCTCGATGTGGCTCCATAGCTCCAGCCCGCCATCGAAGCAGGCGCGGCTGAAGTCGTCGGTCATCTGGGTCACGTGCTCGCGGTCGACCCCGGCGGCGAAGCGGCGATCCTTCCACTTCTTGCGCAGCGACGACAGCGACGTTTCGGCGATGTCCATCGACGGCCGCACCAGCGTCGCCGCGCTGATCAGGCCGGTGATCTCGTCGCAGGCCAGCAGAGCGAAATCGACCGGCTTCTCGCGGGGCACGCCCGTGCCCTCGGTGTAGTGGGACAGGATGATGCGAATCGTCTCTTCATCCCACCCCTCGGCGCGCAGGATGCCGGCCCCCTTCATGG
>CALLZA010000556.1 GCA_937858165.1 uncultured Ardenticatenia bacterium | reverse complement strand
CCCCCCGCGGGGCGGGGGGGGTGCGGGGGGGGCCGCGCCGCGGGGGCCGCGGGTGGGGACGGGCCGGGGCGGTGGGAGCAGGCGCGGGGCGGGGGGCGTCAGCGGCACCAACAAGCCCGGCGCGGCCGAGAGGGTGGAGGCGATGCTGGCCGGCGCGCGCGCCGGCAAATTGCTCAGTCCGACCAACGCTACAGCCGCCGCGGCCGAGGCGCTGGTGCGCGGGCGACAGGCGCACGTGGTGACCTACGATGACTGGCGGCGGCTCGACGCGCTGGAGTTGAGCCACGGCAAGGAGCAGGGGCGGCCGCGGGTCAAGTTTACCCGCGTCGACGACATGCTGGCGGCGCTGAAGTAAGGGACTAGGGGCCAGGTTCCAGGGGCCAGGGGAAGACAGTTCTTCCCCTGGCCCCTGGAACCTGGCCCCTGGAACCTAATTCCCATGCCCGACGAAGTAACGATTTACAGCGACGGCGGCGCCGACCCCAACCCAGGCATCGGTGGCTGGGCGGCCATTCTGCGCGCCGGCGACCGCGAGCGCGTGCTGACCGGCCACGACCCTAAGACGACCAACAACCGCATGGAGCTCCAGGCGGCTATCAGCGCGCTGCGGGCGCTGAAGCGGCCGTGCCGCATCCAGTTCCACACCGACTCGCAGTACCTTCGCCGCGGCATCACCGAGGGCGTGGCCAAGTGGAGCGCCGCCGGCTGGGTCAACAAGCAGGGGCATGCCATCCCCAACGCCGACCTGTGGCGCGAGTTGCAGACGCTCGTGCCGCAACACGACATCACCTGGCACTGGGTGCGCGGCCACAGCGGCGACCCGGCCAACGAGGCCGTCGACCGGCTGGCGCGCGAGGCGCGGCTGAGCATCACGCCCACGGTCGATCTGGCAACCGACGTGCCCCGCCTCTACTTGCGCTCCTCCTGCCACGGCAACCCCGGCCCCGGCACGTGGGCGGTCGCCGTGGAGAGTGGCGGCGAGTGGGAGACAGCCAGCGGCGGCGAGGCAAAGACGACCAATAACCGTATGGAGTTGCGGGCAGCCATTGAGGGGCTGCTCATGCTGCCGCCGGGCAGCGCGGCACAACTTCTGACCACGTCCGACTACGTCTTCCAGGGGGCGACGCAATGGCTCCACGGCTGGAAGCGCGGCGGCTGGCAGAAGAAGGACGGGCAGCCGGTGGCCAATAGCGACCTGTGGCGGCTGCTCGACGACCTGGCCGGGCGCTACCGGGTGAAGTGGGTCAACGTCAAGGGGCAGAAGCTCGAAGGGCTTGAACGTGCCGGACAAGCGCTCAAGATAGCGTAAGAAATAGAAACCACAGATTACGCGGATTTCACAGATTGAAGAGAAATCATTCACAGTTCAAGAGCCTCATGCAAAGATCGCCAAGAGAATGTTTCTTCTTTGTGTTCCTCGCGCTCTTAGCGATCTTTGCGTGAGGCTCTTATTTCTTCTCTTGAAACCTGCCCCATCTGTCCAATCTGGGGATAATTCCTCCTCAATGAACTTCTCTGATTATTCCTTTCCATCGCGTAGGGCCTACGTGACGGCGCGCAACGGGCTGGTAGCGACGAGCCAGCCGTTGGCGGCGCAGGCCGGACTGGCCGTGCTGCAGAGCGGCGGCAACGCCATCGACGCCGCCATCGCCGCCGTGGCCACGCTGTGCGTCGTCGAGCCGTGCTCCACCGGCATCGGCGGCGACGCGTTCGCCCTCATCTGGTCGGCGGCCGAGGGGCGGCTCGTTGGGCTGAACGCCAGCGGTCCGGCCCCGGCGGGGCTGACAGCCGACCTGGTGCGTGGCCGGGGCCACACATCTTTTCCCACCCGTGGCGGCCTGCCCGTCACCGTGCCCGGCGCGCTGCGCGGCTGGCAACTGGTCCTGGAGCGCTTCGGCACGCGTGGGCTTGACACATTGCTGGCCCAGCCCATCGCCTACGCCACTGACGGCTATCCGGTCAGCCCCGGTATCGCCGCCGCCTGGGAGCGCTCGACGGAGTTGCTGGCCCGTCTGCCCGATTCGCGCCGCGTCTGGCTGCCGGGCGGGCGCGCGCCGCGGGCGGGTGAGATGTTCCGCAACCCGGAGTTCGCCGCCACGCTGGGGGCAATCGCCGACCAGGGCCCCGATGCCTTCTACACCGGCTCCATCGCCGCTCGCGTGGCTGCCGCCGTGCGCGCCGACGGCGGGGTGATGACGGCCGACGACCTGGCCGCCTACCGCGCCGAGTGGGTGGAGCCAATCGCGGTAGAGTACGCCAACGGCGCTACCTTCCACGAGATTCCACCCAACGGGCAAGGGCTGGCGGCGCTGCTGGCGCTTAACATCGCCCGCGGTTTCGATTTGAGCAGCGTGCCCTATGGCTCAGCCGACTATACCCACATTTTGATCGAGTCGATGAAGCTGGCTTTTGTCGATGCTCATGCCTATGTGGGCGATCCACGCCGCGTCGGTGTGCCCGTGGCCGGGCTTCTCAGCGGGCGTTACGCTCGCGAACGGCGGGCGCTCATCGCCAAAGACCGCGCCCTCTTCCCGGAGCCGGGCAGCCCGCCGCGCGACGGCGACACCGTCTATCTGACCGTGGCCGACGGCGCGGGCAACATGGTCAGTTGGATTCAAAGCCTCTACATGGGCTTCGGCAGCGGGATCACGGCCGGCGATACGGGCGTGCAGTTGCAGAACCGGGGGGCCAACTTCAGCCTGACGCCGGGCCACCCCAACGAGGTCGCGCCGGGGCGGCGGCCGTTTCACACCATCATCCCCGGCTTCATCACCCGCGACGGGCGGCCGTGGGCCAGCTATGGCGTCATGGGCGGCTTCATGCAGCCGCAGGGGCACTTGCAGGTGGGGGTCAATCTGGTCGATTTCGGCATGAATCCCCAGGCCGCACTCGACGCGCCGCGCTTTAACTGGTTGCAGGGGCGTGAGGTGGCGTTGGAGCCGGGCTTCGGCGCGGCCGTGCGCGACGAACTGGCGCGGCGGGGGGGTGTGCTGCTGCCGGGGGGGGGGGGCCGCCCCCCGTGCCTTGTCAACACCTCGCGCCCTCCCGACGCGGCCCTTTGTGGAACTTCGCGTGGGCGGCGCCGTTTCTAACAAATAAATATCACCATGATCTTTTCGCGTTAGTGTTACATCGTAGAGTGCTCGTGTGAGTCCCTACTGTTATCGTAGTCAGATGTATCC
>CALLZA010000555.1 GCA_937858165.1 uncultured Ardenticatenia bacterium | reverse complement strand
TGCTCTGTGTTGTGCTCGTGCCAGTGCCCGGCCTTGTTCTAGTAGGTCTCGTAGGTGTCTCGTCAGCTGTGTGTGAGCTGTGTGGAGCTAACCGCTTACCCCTAGTCTGATACTCGCGTCTGTTCTTCAATGTGTCATCGTGCCACCACCTTGATTTGAGTGTTTTTTTTTTTTAATGATACGGCGACCACCGAGATCTACACTAGATCGCTCGTCGGCAGCGTCAGATGTGTATAAGAGACAGCCGCTACGTTGAAGAGTCCATCGCCTGCCGCGCCGCCGGCATCAGCCTCTATAACGCGCAGCGCGCCGAGGCGTTGGTCGTCGGCAGCAGCGACAGCCAGTTGCCGACCGGCGTGCGCCTGCCCATCACCGTACCGGACGCGCTGGCGGCAATGAACCGGGGCCACATCTATGTCTTTGCCGACGCGCAGGCTCTGGCCGCCGACTCACCCGGCTTGCGCCGCATTGCTGACCTGGGCGGGCGCTCCGTGCTGGCCGCGCCGGTGCGCGCCGGCGAGACGTTGCTGGGCCTGTTGTGGATCGCCGCCGCCGAGGTGCGCCCGTTCACCGCCGAGGAGGACACCATCGCCCGCGAAGTGTGCGACCTGGTGGCCGTCGCCATCCACAACCGGCAGTTGCTGGAGGCGGAGCAGAAAGCCCGCGAGCGCGAGCGCGGCCTGCGCGAGGTCGGCGCCAGCCTGACACTCGGTCTGGAGCTTGACGAGGTGCTGCGACGCATCCTTGACCAGTTGGAGCGACTCATTGCCTTTTCCAGCGCCGGCATCGTGTTGCTCGACGGCTGGCAACTGGTGTTTGCCGCCCGCCGCGAGGTCAACGTCACCCGGCAAAATCTCGACGCCATGCGCGACCACACACCCACCAACCTGCGACGTGTATTCGACTCCGCCCAGCCTTTCCTGATCGATGACACGACGGTGGCCGAAGAGTGGTCGCACGTGCCCGGCTTCGAGTACATTCGCGCCTGGCTGGGCGTGCCCCTGATGCTCAAGGGGGCCTGCATCGGCGCGCTGACCATCGACCGCGAACAGCCGCACAGCTTCACCGCCGAGGACGTTGAACTGGCTCTGGCCTTCGCCAACCAGGCCGCGGTGGCGATTGACAATGCGCGCCTGTTCAACGAAGTGCAGACCTATGCCGAACGGCTGGACGCGCGCGTCCGGGAGCGGACGCGCGAACTGGAAGCGCTCTACGGCATCACCGCCGCGGCCATCGAGAACCTCGACCTGGAGCGTGTGCTGGCCCGCGCCCTGGAGTTGGCCGTCCAGGCCGTCGGCTGCTCCGGCGGGGGAATCTATCTCGTCCAGCCTGGGCAGCCGGGCTTGCGACCGGGGGCTCGCGTTGGCGTTGGCGGGCCGCTGGACGACACCCCGGCTGCCCAGCTGTTCACCCGTCTCTCGCCCGACGGCGCGCCCTGGGTCGCCGGGGGCAACCGCGCGACTTACGACCACGGTGCCGGGCCGCTGCCGGATGGCCTGTTTGCCGTGGGTACACGGGCTGCGGCCGTCGCCCCCTTGCGCGCCCATGGGCGCAGCCTCGGCGTCCTGGTTTTGTGGAGCGACGCAGCCGACGCCTTTAACGGCTCATCGCTGCTGCTGACGGCCATTGCCGACCAGATCGGCGCGGCCGTCGACAACATCCAGCTACGCCAGATGACCCGCCAGGCGGCCATCATCGAGGAGCGCGAGCGGTTGGCCCGCGACCTCCACGACGCCGCTACCCAGACCGTTTTCAGCGCCGGGCTATTCCTGTCTCTTATACACATCTCCGAGCCCACGAGACCGTACCCGCTCTCGTATGCCGTCTTCTGCTTTAAAAAAACAAAACGCGCAGTCCATCACGAGTATTCTGACCTCTACCACAACACTGTGA
>CALLZA010000554.1 GCA_937858165.1 uncultured Ardenticatenia bacterium | reverse complement strand
CCGGGGCCGGCCTGGGATGCTATTAGGCCCTGGCGCCTGCAGGTCTTCCACTGTGCTAATGATGATCGGTCCCGTTCCTGCCGCGAGCGGCGGCCCGGGGAGAAGGTGGGCTAAAACTTCTTTATCTCCAAGGCCCCGGCGGGTGGTGCGCGGGTCGTTCTGCTGTTGAGAAATACGCAGGTGGACGCGATAGCCGGGGCCTACTTCGCCCGCCTGGGCACGAACGATGTGACCTTGCGCTGGTTCGACGGCGGACAGACCGTGATACTACCCGACAGCAACGCGCCGCTGTGGCTACTCCTGCCGTCCAGCGGTGAGTTAGAGTCCTCGTTGCAAGACTATCTCAGCTACGATCCCACCGCGCCGGAGGGCGTCGGCGTGGGTTACCGGCTCTATCGGGCGGCGGCGCAACCACCGGCGGCCGACCGGCCCATGCAGCTCGACGGCCACACTGTCGCTTTCGGCCAAGACAGCCGGGCCGAAGTGGTCGGGCAGACGCTCCACGCGCGGACGATCTGGCGTCAGGGCGGCGGGCCGCGGCCGGCCAAGATCTATATCCACGTGCGTGACGCGACGGGCCAAATCGTCGCCCAGTGGGACGGCCTGGGTGCGGCCTGGGAAGGCTGGCGCCAGGGGGACACGCTGGTGCAGGCGGCGAGCGTGCCCTTGCCCGACGATCTGCCGGCGGGCGTCTACCACGTCATAGCCGGCCTCTATGACCCGACGACTAACCAAAGGTGGAGGTTCGCGGATGGACAAGACGGCGTAGAATTGGCGCAGTTCGCCAGGGAGTAGAACACATATGGGATTTCACGGTGGTGGCTGGTGGGCCTACCTCAGCCACGATGAAAAACAAGATCGGCCGGTCGTCACGCGCGACCTGTTGGCGCGCGTTGGGACGTTTGCGCGCCCCTATACTCGCGAGGTGCTGCTCCTGCTGGTCAGCATCCTGCTGACGACGGCCATCACGCTCGTGTCGCCGCTGCTGATGCGCTCGCTGATCGACGACGCCATCCCCAACGGTGACCGGCGCTTGTTGAACCTGCTGGCTGTGGCCCTCGTCACCGTGCCCATCCTCAACGGCCTGGTTGGCGTCTGGCAGCGCAAGCTGAGTTCGTTTGTTGGCGAGAGCGTCATCTTCGACCTGCGCTGCACCCTCTATGAGCACTTCCAGCGCATGTCGCTGCGCTTTTTCACCCAGTCGCGCACCGGCGAACTGATGTCGCGGCTCAACAACGACGTGGTGGGGGCGCAATCGGCGGTCAGCAACACGCTCATCGCCATCTTCTCCAACATCGTACAGGTCGTCGGCACGCTGGCGATCATGTTCGCCCTGGAGTGGCGGCTGACGCTGCTGGGGCTGGTCGTACTGCCGTTCTTCTATCTGCCGGCGCGGCGCATCGGCCGCGTCCTGCGCGACCTGCGCCGGCGCTCAATGGTCCTCAACGCCGAGATGAACGCGACGATGAACGAGACGCTCAACGTCAGCGGCGCGCTGCTGGTGAAGCTCTTCGGCCGCGAAGAGCGCGAACTGGCCCGCTTCCGCCGCGACAGCGCCGCCGTGCGCGATCTGGGCGTCCATTCGGCGGTCATCGGCCGCTGGTTCTTCATGGTGCTGGGCATCATCGGCGCGGTCGGTAGCGCCCTGGTCTACTGGGTTGGCGGCTATCTGACCATCGAGGGCGCATTCACCATCGGCACCATCGTCGCCTTTGGCGCGTACCTGGGTCAGCTCTACGGCCCGCTGATGGCCTTGACCAACGCGCCGGTCGAGTTTGCCCAGAGCATGGTTAGCTTCGAGCGCGTCTTCGAGGTGCTGGACATCCCGGTGGAGATCGCCGAAGCGCCCGACGCCCAACCGTTGCGCGACGTGGAGGGGCAGATCGCCTTCGACAACGTGACGTTCGACTACACCGCGCTGAGCGACGGGCAGCGCGCCGGCCTGGCCGAAGTGGTGCGCTACGACTGGGGCGGCGGCGAGACGCTGGTGCGTCGCGGCCGGGGGCGCAAGCCACGCTCAGTGGCCTATCGTCCCAACGGCGCGGCCGATGATACCGAAGCGCCCGAAACTGCCAACGGCAGCGCGCCGGCCGCGCCGCAACGCATTGCCCTCAAGGACGTGGACTTCCAGATCGAGCCGGGCCAACTGGCGGCGCTGGTGGGGCCGAGCGGCGCGGGCAAGACAACGACTGTCTCTTATACACATCTCCGAGCCCACGAGACCGTACTAGATCTCGTATGCCGTCTTCTGCTTGAAAAAAAAAAAACAACAAACCCTCAAGACTCTACTGTGACAAATTGTCTAACGACTACACACATGCAGACGCCCCATATACACTACGACTGTAGTAC
>CALLZA010000553.1 GCA_937858165.1 uncultured Ardenticatenia bacterium | reverse complement strand
CTACTGTCTGATCTTCTTCTTTTACTATATTGCGTGTCAATCCCATTCATGGTAGTTTTTTTTTTTTTTTAATGTTACGGCGACCACCGAGATCTACACTAGATCGCTCGTCGGCAGCTTCAGATGTGTATAAGAGACAGGGCCACCACCTCGCGCGGGTTATAGGGCTTGGTCACGTAGTCGTCGGCCCCCAGTTCCAGGCCGACGATCTTGTCGGTGTCGTCCACGCGGGCGGTCAGCATGATGATGGGAATGTGGGCCAGCGCCGCATCGTTGCGCACCAGGCGGGTGATCTCCCAGCCGTCCTTGCCCGGCAGCATCAGGTCGAGCAGCAGCAGGTCGGGCCGCTCGCGGCGGATGACGTGGACGGCGGTGTCGCCATCATAGGCGGCCAGCACCTCGAACCCGGCCTGCTCCAGGTAGGCGCGGATGAGGCGGACGACCTCGCGGTCGTCGTCAACGACGAGGATGCGGCGCATGTTTCGTATTATAGAGAAACGTTGGTGACTGGGCAGGGGAGCGGGGGAGCAGGGGAGAAAGATCACCCCTGCTCCCCCGCTCCCCTGCCCTTTGACTCTTACTCGTAACGTAAAGCTTCAATCGGCCGTAACCCCGCCGCCCGCCAGGCGGGATAGATGCCGAAGACCAGGCCGACAGCGCTGGCGAAGCCGGTGGCCAGCAGCACCGTGCCCAGGGCCAGCGGCGCTTCCAGGTCGATGACCCGTCCGGCAACGGTGGCGATGGCCCAGCCGAGGATGATGCCGATGATGCCGCCGATGAGGCTGAGCACGACCGACTCCAGCAGGAACTGGGTCAGGATGTCGCGCCGCAGCGCGCCGACCGCCTTGCGGATGCCGATCTCGCGCGTCCGCTCCGTCACCGAGACGAGCATGATGTTCATGATGCCGATGCCGCCGACGAGCAGCGAGATGCCGGCGATGGCCCCCAGAAAGGCGGTCAACATGCCGGTGATCTGCCCGGCCGTGTCCAGCAGGTCCGACTGGCTGAACAGGCGGAAGTCGTCCTCGTCGGCGTAGGCGATGCCGTGCTCCTCGCGCAGCACGGCGGTCAGTTGCTCCACGGCCGCCTCATTGACCTCGGCGCTGGCCGCCTGAGCGACGATGGAGTCGATCGACTTCTCCCCCTGGCGCGTGCGATTCGTCACCAGCCGGCTCTGGGCGGTGGAGATGGGCACGAAGATACTGCTGTCGGTGGTGCTGAAGGCGCTGCCCGACGACTGCAAGATGCCGACGACCTCATAGGCCGCGCCGTTGATCTTGATGCTCTGGCCCACGGCGTAGCTGTCGGGGAAGAGGTCTTCGTCCACCTGCGAACCGATGACGGCCACGCGTGCCTGGGTATCGACGTCGTTGTCGGTCAGCCCGTCGCCGGCGGCAAACTCCTCGATATTGTTGACGCGGAAGTAGTTGGCCGTCACCCCTTCGACGCCCGTCCGGGTGCTGTTGCCGCCGGCGGTCACGACGAAGCTGCCGCTGACCGACGCGGCCACCTCGATCACGTCGGGCGCGCGGGCAGAGTCCGAAAGCGCCTCAACATCTGACAGGGTCAGCGTCGGGTAGCCGTCGCTGTTGTCGCGGTCGGTGCTGACGAGGATCAGGTTCGTGCCAATGGCGTTGATCTCCTGATTGATCGAGGCGCTGACGCCGTTGCCGATGGACAGCAGGGCGATGACCGCGGCCACGCCGATGATGACGCCGAGCATGGTCAGCGCCGCCCGCAGCTTGTTGGAGCGCAGGCTGTCCAGGGCCGTTAGCAAACTTTCGCTCAGATTCATGATGCCTCTTCTTCTGTTGTCGCGCGGGATGGTTTGCCGCGCGCTTCGGCGTCCGTGGGTGGGGCAGGGGGCGGGTAGGCAACGCGCCCGACAGAGGCCGCTGCGCCGTTGCGGCTGTGGTCCACCAGCCCGTCGCGAATCCAGACGACGCGCCCGGCGCGGGCAGCCACGTCCGGGTCGTGGGTGATGACGATAACGGTGATGCCCTGCCGGTTCAGCTCCTCGAACAGGGCCAGAATCTCCTCGCCGGTGTGGGTGTCCAGCGCGCCGGTCGGCTCGTCGGCCAGGATGATGTTGGGCTGGTTGACCAGGGCGCGGGCGATGGCGACGCGCTGCTGCTGGCCGCCCGAAAGCTCGTCGGGGCGGTGGTCGGCGCGGTCGCCCAGGCCGACGCGCTCCCGCGCGGCGCGGGCGCGGCTCAGGCCCTCGGCGCTACTCAGCCCGGCGTACATCCGCGGCCGGGCGGCCTGCTTGATGGCCGGGGGGCGCGGCAGCCGGGTGGACTGCTGGGAGACGAGGGCCACGCGGCCGCCGCGGCCGCGGCCCCTGGCGCCGGCG
>CALLZA010000552.1 GCA_937858165.1 uncultured Ardenticatenia bacterium | reverse complement strand
CTGGGTTGGTTCCCCCCGGGCCCGGGTTTTGGACAGGAAGTTGTTCCACGTGGGTGCCGGTGTTGGCCCGAGGGCGGAGGCCCTCCAGTTGTTGCGTCACGGCGTCGTTGATCAGCCGGCGGCGCTCGCGGTAGTAGCTCTTCAGCGTCACCAGCACCTCGGCCTCCTCCGGCGTCTCGACCACGGTCAGCTTGAGGCCCAGGTGCTGGGCCGCATGGTAGAGTCGGTTGCGGGCCACGCCATAGGCGAAGACGCGAATGGTGCGCCGGCTGCTGCCGCGCGGCTCATAACCGTCGTCGGCCGTGTGGCCGTTGTCCCCGCCGGGCGCGGCGGCCAGTTCGCGCGTGGGCGGCAAAATGGTCTGATGCTGCGGGTTAGGCTCATCGGGGCGCGTGCCCGGGCCAACCGGGCGCATCTCGCGACCGCCGCGCCCCTGTCCCTGGCGCGCGCCGGGGCCGGTCGTGCGCCGGCCGGTGACGGCGGCTGAAGTGACCACAAGGTTTTGCCGCTCGCTGTGAATATGCCCGTCTTCATCGCACCAGCGCAACTCGACTTGCACCGGCTCGCCGCGTAGCATGGCGTCGACCGAAGTGGTCACGTCGCGGTGGACAAGCAGCCGCTGGCGATCCTGCATCTCGATGAGTACGTCAAACGTTGGCGGGGCGCGGCGCTCCAGCACCGTCTTCTGCGTGCCGCGGCGGCGCGCCTCTTCGTCGGACAGGGTCACGCTCTCGATGCCGCCGACCAGGTCGGACAGGGTCGGGTTGAGCAGCAGGTTCTCCAGGTTGTTGCCGTGGGCCGTGCCGATGAGCTGGACGCCACGCTCGTTGATGGTGCGGGCGGCCTCGGCCTCGCGCTCGCGGCCGATCTCGTCGATGACGATGACCTCCGGGTTGTGGTTCTCCACGGCCTCGATCATCGTCTCGTGCTGGTGGGCCGGGCGCGGAACCTGCATGCGCCGGGCGCGGCCGACGGCCGGGTGGGGGATGTCGCCGTCGCCGCCGATCTCGTTGCTGGTATCGACAATGATGACGCGCTTCTTCTCGGCCAGTACGCGGGCCATTTCGCGTAGCATTGTCGTCTTGCCCACGCCCGGCCGGCCAAGAATCAGGATGCTGTGCCCCTCGGCCACGATGTCTTCCAGTATCTCGATGGTGCCATAGACGGCGCGGCCGACGCGACAGGTCAGCCCGACCACCTGGCCGCGCCGGTTGCGAATGCCGGAGATGCGGTGCAGGGTGCGGGCGATGCCGGCACGGTTGTCGTCGTCAAAGTCGCCGATGCCGTCCACCACCTGGTCGATCTCGACGACGCTGACTTCGCGCTGGCGCAAGACGCGCTCGCCGTCGACGTAGCGCGCCGTGGGCACGCGCCCCAGGTCCATGACGATCTCCAGCAGCCCTTCCTCGTGGCCGGCGGCCTCGACGGTCTCGGCGATGCTGGGCGGCAGGATGGTCAATAGGGTCCGTAAGTCTTCGTGGGACTGTTTCGTTTCCATTTCAGTACTATCGGCGTTTGTCATATGATTGCGGGCTATTGCGATGCCCGCCCAACGGCGCGATTCGGCGAATCGCGCTACTCCTCTTGAAACTGGCGCACCATCGGCGACGACACGGGGATGCGCTGCCCGTCCAGGGCCACGGCCGCTTCGGGCATGGCCCGCGGCAGATAGGGGACGGTGTGGCGTACCATGACCGCCTGGCTGGCCCCAACGGTGAAGCCACTGCGGGCCAGGGCGTTGGGCAGCCAACTTTCGTAGCGGCGCACACAGCAGTAGACTCGCTCCGGCTCGCGCTCGAAAGCCTCGGGCCGATCTTCGTGAAGTTCGGGCAGGTGCTATCGACGCGGCGCGACCTGCTGCCGGCCGATATCGCCGACGAACTGGCTCGCCTGCAGGACCGCGTCCCGCCTTTTGGCAGCGACATTGCCATCGCCACCATTTAGCGCCCCTTCCGCCGCCCGGTCGACAGCGTGTTCGCCCGTTTCGAGCGCGTGCCGGTGGCCAGCGCAACCATCGCGCAGGTCCACTTCCCCACCCTGACACACCGACAGGGCCAGACCCGCACCAATGGACGAAGCCACCTCGGCAACCGAAACCGGGCAATCAAACGCCTTCTGACTGCCGTCAGGCAGGGTAATGACGGGCATGGGTGAACTTGTCCAGAATATTGGTAGGCGCGAGAGGAGTTGAACCTCCGACCCCTTCCATGTCAAGGAAGTGCTCTAACCCTGTCTCTTATACACATCTCCGAGCCCACGAGACCGTACTAGATCTCGTATGCCGTCTTCTGCTTGAAACAAAAAACTCACACTCCTACCCAGCCGACATCTACCATAGCAGACTGGAACAAAC
>CALLZA010000551.1 GCA_937858165.1 uncultured Ardenticatenia bacterium | reverse complement strand
CACGTTCAGTTGTGCTGCACGTTGTTGGTTACGATCATGCACACAGTCAGCAATACAGTACAGCTGAAGTCATGGATCTCTGATCATAGTTTTCTCTCATGATAATACTATCTGTCTTGTATCTGTGTGTATTTTTTTTTTTTCAAGCAGAAGACGGCATACGAGATCTAGTACGGTCTCGTGGGCTCGGAGATGTGTATAAGAGACAGGACAACTACCAACGCTGCCGCCCCACAACTAACCACCGCGCCTGCTCTGTCGCCGGCCGATGGGCTGCGTTGGGCCGCGGTCGCCGTAGCCGGGCTGGCCGTCGTGGCCGCCCTGCTCCAGGCCCGCAAGCACCCCGAGGTGAAGGCACACGCAGACTTGTAAGCCCCATGAGCAAGTTGCCGGTCGCCCTGCTGGTTATTGCCTTGCTACTGCTGGCTCTGTCGTTCGTTGCCCGTTGGCCCGCTGGCGAGGTCGGCCAACGGGTCGCTGCACCGACGCCCACATCAGCCCCGGCCGTGCTGGGTCGAACGCTGTTCCAGGCCAAAGGGTGCACGACTTGCCATCGGCACGACGGGGTGGATGTCACGCGGGTGGAAGTCTACGCTGGGGCCGATCTTGACCTGGGTACGGTCATGGGCGCGCCCGACCTGACCCACTATCGGCCCGACCCGACCTTCGTTCGCCCATGGTTGCGCGACCCATCGGCTGTGCGCCCGGGAACCGACATGCCCAACTTGCGCCTGAGCGACGAGGAGATCGAGGCGCTGCTGGCCTTCCTGCAACCAAACGACTAGCCTGCCAGAATGTACTCGGGCGGCACGCGGTCGGTCAGCCAGACGCCGTTTTCCGCCAGGTAGAAGACGTGGCCGTCGTCGTGCAGACGCGCCGCCTCGATGACCAGCACCACCGGCCGCCCGTGGCGCGCGCCGACACGGGTCGCCGTCGCCTCGTCGGGCGAAAGGTGGACGTGGTTGCGACGGCGCGGCAGCAGTCCGTCGCGGCGAATGGCGTCTACAGAGCGGTCGGCCGTGCCGTGGTAGAGATGCGCCGGCGGCGCGACCGGCTCCAGGCCCAGATCGACGGGAATCGAGTGCCCCTGCTTGGCGCGGATACGGCTGTCGTCGGCGCTGAGCGTGAAGCGCTGCTTGTCGTTTTCCGCCACCACCTGCCTCAGCCGCTCCAGCGTCAGCGGCACGCCGGCTTGCTTCGCCCCAGCCAGCAACGCGTCTACATTCGCCCAGCCCTGCGCGTCGAGCGTCAGGCCAATGCCGGCCGGGTCGTGGCGCAGGACGCGGCTCAGAAACTTGCTGAGGCGGACGACGGTATAGCCCCCTCTGTCTCGCCTCGCCCGCTCCCAGCGCCCACCCCATAGCGTCTGCGGGGCCAGCTCGACGCTGTTGCCCGCCGGGTCGCGGAAGTAGATCGACGTGCCACCCTGCTCCCAGTTGACCTCCATCTCGATAGGCACGTCATGGACGGCCAGGTGGGTGCGCCAGTGGTCGAGGGAGTCCGGGTGGGCGCTGAACGCCAGATGCCCCGGCCCAATCGCCCCGTGGCTGGGCACGCCGCGATTGGGCTGGCTGGCCCGGTCGGGGTTGAACACCAGCAGCACGCCGCCGGCCAGGCGAAGCGAGACCACCGTGTCGGAGCGGCTATACACCTCCAGTCCCAACACGTCATGGTAGAAGCGCTCGGCCGCGACCAAATCGTCGGCGTAGATGACCGTCTCGAAGATGCGCGTGACTTGCATGGCTATTACTCCTCCATAGGCCGCGGTTATAGCCGATGACCCGCAATTGAACACCCATTGAACGGCCAATGGCCGCGAGAGTGGCCGGTTCTCAGGTATAATAAGGTCATGGATTAGCCCGCCAGAAAGTAGCTACAGATTTCGCGGCTAAATCTGTGTAATCTGTGGTTGCTCTCTGCATCACCAGGACAGAAGCCAGTGACCGACTACCCGACCGGAACCGTCACCTTCCTGATGACCGACATCGAGGGCAGCACGCCCCTCTGGGAGCGCCACGCGGGCGTGATGGGCGCGGCGACGGCCGCCCACGACGCCCTCATCCTGTCTCTTATACACATCTGACGCTGCCGACGAGCGATCTAGTGTAGATCTCGGTGGTCGCCGCACCATTAAAAAAAAACAACAAAAAAAAAACATGAAGAAAAAAGTAGTTAATATGAAACAAAAAGCAACCAAAAACAACGCGTCACAAGAAATCGAATATCAG
>CALLZA010000550.1 GCA_937858165.1 uncultured Ardenticatenia bacterium | reverse complement strand
GTGGTAGGCGTCGGCCGCGGCCCAGACCGCTTCCGTGCCCACTTCAACGCCCGAAACCGCCTCAACCAGAACTACGGCGCTATCGGCCACTTTCATGGCGCTGTTGACCTCGCCGATGAAGTCCAGGAAGCCGGGGGCGTCCAGCAGGTTCAGCTTGACCCCCTTCCACTCGATGGGGGCGATGGCCGTGGCAATGGAACTGTTGCGGTTGACTTCTTCCTCCTCGAAGTCCATGTGGGCTGTGCCACTGGTGACGCTGCCCATGCGCGAAATCGCCCCCGTCTTGAACAGCAGCCGCTCGACCAGTGTTGTCTTGCCGGCGCCGTTGTGCGAGACAAGGGCGATGTTGCGAATCTGTCCGGTTTGATATTCCTTCATGTCCGACTTAAACCTCTAGGGAAATGGGGTTGATATGGTGGGCGCAGGCGAAGGATGGAACAACTGCCGCTGAGGGGCTGACCGCTTGATCCGACGTCTCATCCACCGGGTTAGATTCGATGCAAAGTGCCTGATGCGACGAGGTGATTTTAGTCGAAACTGACTGGGGCGGCAAACGTATAGAGTATGACATACGGCGAGACCTCAGAGGTCTTATTTAACCTGAGTTCGACATTAAATGATTGAGGCAGGCAGGAGAGCCAGAGACTCATGGTCGAGGTTCAGCGAAGGCTTCTTGGGCTGATGAGTGTAGGCAATCAGGCCAGCCACCAGATTAACCAGGAAGTTGTCCACGCTGCGGTGACGGGTGTGGGCGACCTGCGAGATGTTCTTCAACTGGTCGACGACCGTCTCAATCAAGGCGCGCTTGCGCAACAACAGCTTGTCCATCAAGAGCATCAGGCGGTTCTTCATGTTCTTGCGCAGGCGGGTAATGAGATGGACGTTCCGTTGCAGGAGTTGGTTCGCCAGCGGCTGGGAGATGTAACCGCGGTCACCAAATAGCTTGCCGAAGAGGCGTCGGGCGAGGTGGGGCACGGGCTGACGGTCATCGACGTTGCCGGGGGTCAGGTAGAAGGCCAACAACTCGCCGCGGTCGTTGATGACCAGGTGCAGCTTGAAGCCGTAGAACCAGCCCACGGAGGTCTTGCCCCGTGCGGCCAGACCGTCGAACACCTTGTGTCGACCGATACGTCGGTTGTGACAGACGGGCAGCGGCGTGGCGTCGATGAAGGTGATGCCCGTGACCGGTCCTAGGCGCGACTTCAGGTAGTGGCACAGCGGCCAGAGTGCCAGGGGTATCAGTTCCACAAACCGGCTATAGCTGACCAGGTTGGGGAACTCACCGCGCAGATGGCGCTGCACGTACTCGGTGTAGTACGTCTTGAAGTCGCGATAGCGCGACGTGTGGACGTAGATGATGATCGTCATGACCTCGCTGACCGCCAGCCGCGGTTTCGGCCCCGGTCGATGGCCCTTCGGAGGGTAGGCCGGCAACTCCTGGGTGAGGGTTTGGCAGAAATCATCGACAGCGACGAAGAGGTTCAATAGACTCATGGGGGACGTTTCCTGTTGGCTTGGGATTTGACACATGCCATTGTACCAACAGGAAACGTCTTCCCCCTTCTAATTCCGAACTCAGGTTAAATAGTAACCAGCCTTGATTATCCTACATATCGCCGACGGTTGTGGAAGAGGATAAGGCGCACCAATTCCAGCAACACGTGCAATAGGTGTTGCTCATTCGCGCCGCGGCGGCAACGTTGCTTCCCTGCGCAATTCCACTACCGAATGACGCGCGCTCTCACTTCAGCGGCACGCGCTGAAATTGCTCGGCGCGCTCTCCATCGTTGCAGCTACTGCCAAAGCCAGGAGGATGTGGTTGGCGCCCTGTTCACGGTTGATCACATCATTCCACAGGCATTGGGCGGCAGTGATGAGCTTGATAACCTCTGCTTGGCCTGTTGGGACTGCAATCGCATCAAACAGACGCACGTAACCGGCATTGATCCGCATACGGGCCAACGCCTGTCTCTTATACACATCTCCGAGCCCACGAGACCGTACTAGATCTCGTATGCCGTCTTCTGCTTGAAAAAAAACAAAAAAGACAAAAAAAAAAAAAAAAAAAAAATATACTAAACACTAATACTACGATACCACACGATAAGACATAAACACACGAAAACAATCAGACATGTCAACAACGTCAGATGACGAACAAAAACCATCGACCAACACACACTACAGCACAAATAAAGACGTACAACACTACAAACACATGCATGAGCA
>CALLZA010000549.1 GCA_937858165.1 uncultured Ardenticatenia bacterium | reverse complement strand
CTTCTTTTGCTGCTTCTTTTAGTGTGTTTTCTTTGTGTATTTTCCTGTCGCTATTTCAGTTGTTTTTTTTTTTCTTGTATTTTCTCTTTTTTTTTTTTTAATGATACGGCGACCACCGAGATCTACACTAGATCGCTCGTCGGCAGCGTCAGATGTGTATAAGAGACAGAGTCACGAGTGAATAGCCGGGCAATGAGGCCAGTGCGGTGTTGCCCGGCTATATCTTAAAGTTGTATTGGTGAAGAGTTATAACGGCGGTAAACTATGACGGCTTATCAGGATCTACCCTTCTACCCGGTGGACACGCCTTTGACGGAGCCGGACGATGACGCTCCCTATTACCCTTGGCCGCAGGCGGCGAAAGACCCCATGGCGGCGGTTCAGCAGCGCATGGCGCTGGTTCTGGCCGCCTCGCTGGCCGTCCTCGTCCTGTTTGCCGTGTGGGCCATTCGGCTCGGCGGCCAAAACGGCGTCGCGACCGACACGACCACAACCGTGACCGAGCAGACGGGTGACCCAGCGGCCGAGCAGCCCGCGCCGGAAGCAGCGGCTCCGGTGGCCGCTGTCGGCGGCATCGCCCCGCTGTTCACGCGCGAAGTGCAACACTGGGCGCCGCAGATCGTCGCCTGGGCGGCCGAGTTTGGCCTCGACCCGAACATGGCCGCGACGGTGATGCAGATCGAATCGTGCGGCGACCCCAACGCCGTTTCCAGCGCCGGCGCTCAGGGTCTCTTCCAGGTCATGCCCTTCCACTTCAGCGCCGGCGAAACGATGCAAGACCCCAACACCAACGCCCGCCGCGGGATGGCCTATCTGGCTCAAGGGATGCAGATGCATAACGGCGATACTGGCCTCTCCTTTGCCGGCTACAACGGCGGCCACGGCACGGCGGCCAAGGGCTGGGCGGCGTGGGCCAACGAGACGCAACGCTACTACACGTGGAGCACCGGCATCTATGAAGATGCCGTAGCCGGCGCGGCCAGCAGCGACATCCTCGACCAGTGGCTGGCCGCCGGCGGCGCGAGCCTTTGCCGGCAGGCGTCGGCCCGCCTCGGCATTCAGTAACCTTCCTGGTGCGATGCACTTTCTGAAGTGCATCGCACCTTCTTTTTCCCCTCTATGGTCTCACCAAAAGGTGCGACACACTCAAGAAAGTGCGTCGCACCTGTCTGTCGGTATAATCGGGGCCGATGGACAACATCGACGCTCGCAACTACGATCGGGGCATGTGGCTACTGGAGCGCTTCAGCCTGACACGGCTGCGGCGCTTGGTGTTGGCTGAGGCGCGTGGGGCAGTGCTGGAGGTCGGCGCGGGCACGGGGGCGAACCTACCCCTCTACGACGCCGGCCTGCTGGTAACGGCCGTCGAGCTGCGGCCGGAGCGCCTGGCCGCGGCAGCGCGCAAGGCCCACGCTGCCGGCCGCGCCGACGTCACCGTGGCCGCGGCCAACGCCCACGACCTGCCCTTCCCACCCACGAGCTTCGACACCGTCGTCGGAACGCTCGTCTTTTGTAGCATCCACGACCCGTTGGCGGCGCTGGCCGAGATTCGCCGCGTGTTGCGACCGGGCGGCCGGCTGTTGCTGCTGGAACACGTCCGCGGCCAGACCCCGCTGACCCGCCGCGTGACCGACTGGCTCCATCCACTGTGGTTTGCCATGCAGGGCGAGTGTCATCTCAACCGCGAGACAGCGGTCAGCGTGGCCGCGGCCGGCTTCCACGTCGCGCACACCGAAAGTCACGCCCGCGGTTTGCTCCAACTGATCCGCGCCACCGCCCCGTAGAACTTGGGCGCGCGCAGCCGACCGCTACCTACCAGAACAGCAACGCCACCCCGCCCATCGCAATTACCGTGCCGATCAACCCGCGCGCACTCACCCGCTGCCGGAACAGAAGGTACTCCAGTGGAATCAGCAAAATGGGCGGCAACGCCATCAGCGTCGAGGCGATGCCCAGCCGCGCGTTCTGCACGGCGATGAGCGACAGCCAGATGCCCAGGAACGGCCCGACGAATGACGCGGCGGCCATGGCCCGCAGCGCCCGTCCGTCGTGCCACTGCCGCAGGGTGTGGCTGACCTGGCCGCGCAGCGCCGCCACCGCCCAGACAATCACAGCCCCGATGGCTATGCGAATGAGCGTCGCCGACAGCGCCGAAAAGTCCCCCACCAGCGCATAGCGCGCCGTCACCAGATTCGCCACCTGCCCCAGCGCTGTCTCTTATACACATCTCCGAGCCCACGAGACCGTACTAGATCTCGTATGCCGTCTTCTGCTTGAAAAACAAACACATCAACACTACAAACAAACCGTCTGACACCACGGCTATTACGCAGACACTATCAAGTAAAGCCACGTACACACACATA
>CALLZA010000548.1 GCA_937858165.1 uncultured Ardenticatenia bacterium | reverse complement strand
CTTCATCGCTTGTCGCTTTAATGTTTTTTTTTTTTAAAGGCCCGGGGTCCCCCGGAAACTTACATGGGTGCGATGGTCGGCGGGTGAGGATGTGAATAGGAGAGGGTCCAACGCCGGAAGAGGAGACCGGCCGGCCGGCCATCATGCCGTGGCCGCCGATAAAAAGTAGCCAGCCCGTGCCGGCCAGGAAGCCGCCGATGACCGGATATGGCAGGAAGCGCACCAGTCCGGTCAGCCGGAAGACGCCCAGAAACAGGAAGAGCAGCCCGGCGGCCAAGGTGGTCAGGACCAAAACTACGGCCACGGTCGCGAATTGCGCGTCGGGCGGGGCGGCGGCGGCAACAGCGGCGGCGGCCAGAGCGACGATGGCCGCGGGCACATCCTGGCTCGCGCTGAGGCTGGCCCGGTAGGAACTGAGCAAGGCGACGATGGCGACGCCAACCGTGGCCGAAAAGAGCGCCATGCCGATGCCCCGCGACAGATAGGGCGCTAACTCGCCGCTGAAGACCAGCGCGGCAAACGAGACGGCCAGCGCCACCTCCAACGCCCCGTTCAAGACACCGCTCACCAGGGCGGGTATCAGTTGGCTTGGCCGCAACTCCGCCCGCGTTCGCTCGCTTAAACTGCCCGACGTTGCGCTATCGGTGTTGGCCGTCGCCATGCTGCACGCTCCAGCTCACACCCCTGTTAAGCTCGGCCCGGATTATGCCGGAGAAGTGCGATGAGGGCAACGCTCACAGCACCAAAGCGACAAAGCACCCCTCGACCGCTGTGCCGCCCGGGTAGGTCGTGGCCGGGCAGAGGGCGAAGCCGAGCGCCCGCCAGAAGGGAATAGCTTCGCGCTTGTCGGCCGAACTCCACGCCCGCAACTGATACGCGCCCTGCGCCCGCGCCCGTGCCGCGGCCAGCGCCACCAGCCGCCGAGCCACGCCGCGCCGCCGATAGTCCGGCGGCACCTCGATGATGTCGATGAACGCCTCGACGGTCGGCGGCAGGGGCGGCGGCAACTTGCGCCAGGCGATGGAGATGAGGCCAGCCGGCTCGTCGCCGTCCAGCGCCACCAGGCTGAAGCCGTCGCTCAGGTGTATGTGGGTGGCAACGACCGGCCCCCACTCCTCGCCCAGTCGTTCGCGCCAGCCCTCGTCTGCCTCGACAACAGTCATAGGTTACTCCAGCAGTTGGGCCGGCAACTGCCCGGACAGGGCCGAGATGGCCCGTTGCCACGAGTCGCGCTCCGCACCGAACGGCTCCTTTTGGAAGCGATAATCGTTCTTGCGCAGGAACTCCTCCAGCTCGTCGTTGAGCCGGCTCCAGATGGCGCGCTGGGCAGCCACCAGTTGCGCCGGGGCGGGGCCGGGCGCGCCGCGGGCCAGCACGTCACCGAAGTGGGGCAGGCACAGGCCGGCGGACGCCTCATAGGCAACCAGGGTGGCGCTGCCGGGCGCTGCCTGGCGCAGCAGCGTCTCGGCGTAATGGCCGGCGTAGGTCGTCTCATAGGCGCACACGGGACACGGAGCGATCGGGGCCAGGGCCGCGGCCAGTGACTCGGCCGCCGGCCCATCCCCCTCGACGCCGCGTAATAGAGCGCGCAGCCGCGAGCCGGTCGTCGCTTCGCCACTGTCCATCTGGCGCAACAACACCTTGATTACCCCCTGCATCATCGTCGCCGCGCCCAGCGCGCTACCGGTACGAACCAACAGCGGCGCGTGTCGCCGGCAGAGGCCGCGCGCCGCGTTCAACTCGTCGCGCATCTTCACATCGTTGACCATCTCGAACAGGATGGCGTCGATCAGCCGGTCGGCATGGGCATCGAGCAGGCGACAGAAGGCGCAACCCGGCTGGGCCAGGGCGCTCAGGAGTTCGTCCAGATAGGGGATTCGCGTCGTCATGGGTGTTGTCCATAGATTCGCCCACTGCCGGGCGGGGCCGGAAGTGTTCACGTAAAGAATGCCAGGGCGCAAAGAGAGTTCTGCCTGGCGTTCTTGGTGTGCGCTCTTCTTGTTATTATCGGGCGTAATCGCTATCCGCGATCATAACATAGTGTAGAATTCGAGAAACCGAGTTTCTTGGAAGAGAGTCGGTTCCTACCGCGGCTACGAAACAGGGTGCAATCATGGTCGAACAATCGAAGCCCTTCATCTATTTGCTCATCGGACTGGCCAGTATCTTCATCATCATCGCCGGCATCCAGGACCTGGCCTTCATCCTCAACCCAATCCTGTTGTCAGTTGTCATCACCATCGCCCTGATACCGGTGCCGGGGTGGTTTGCCCGGCGTGGCATGCCCGCCTGGCTATCGCTGGTCTTGACGTTCGTCCTTGTGCTAGCCTTCATCGGCGTAGTGCTACTGCTGTCTCTTATACACATCTCCGAGCCCACGAGACCGTACTAGATATCGTATGCCGTCTTCTGCTTGACAAAAAAAAAACATACCCACACTACAATACAATATCACATCTGAATATACTGTGATATGTGGTCACACACATACAAGTAATCTCGAGAGTCATAGAGCACAAACAATGTCAATA
>CALLZA010000547.1 GCA_937858165.1 uncultured Ardenticatenia bacterium | reverse complement strand
GAGCAAGATGCTCTGAGCCGCATGCTCTGAGCAGGATGCTGCCAGCAGTATGCTCCCATGAGCTTAGTGCTCATTCTAGCACGAACGGCCGCCGGCGGGACTATTCGATTGGAGAAATTACGGCCTTGTCACGCCCTCTTTGCCCAATTTTCACGGCGCGATCACGCCGCGCGCCGAACGAACCCGGTCGCTGCCGGCCGGGAGGCGATCATCGGGCACGCTGGGACCGACTCAACTGTAGCGCATGCGCATGAAGGGCTTCTGGCGGTCACAGGGATGGTCGCCATCCTGGTGCTGCCAGTAGTAGCTGTTGCCACTGTTGGCCATCAGCCGGCGCACGCGCAGGAAGACGATCCCCCCGCACTTGGGGCAAATCGCCTGGGTAGGCGCTGCCTGAGACGCTGCAACGACGGCACCGCAAGACGATACTGCTGTCTTCACGGGCTTTTCTCCTGTCTCTGGCCCAAGGCAACGTGTAGCCGACGCGACGAGGTTCATCTGACCGGCACTAAGGCGCGGCCGAACCGGGTCGGTCTCCACCGGGCAACCAGGCTGCTCTCTGCGTTGCCTTGGATGTTATTCACGATGTGGTACTTCAAGCTTGGTGATCCAAGTAAAAGGTACTATAGCATACTGTAAACTGTTTGACAATAACGAAGTCGTCTATTTTACTTATAGATACCGGTCTGAATGTAAAAAATAGCCGGCTTTTTAGCAGTCTATCAGGATTAACAGGCGACCAGGCGCTATTCGGCGGAAATGCGAGTTAGGGCCGCCTACCTGTCAGGTCGATGCACGCTCAGCGACTACTGAAAAGCCCCGGTTATTAGTGGCACATCCGACCCGGTGCGTCTACAATAGGTAGTGGAGTTGGGGACCGCGCCCAACAGCGGCGCGATCAGGGCCTTAACCGACAGGAGGTTTTCATGGTGGCCCGACGAAACAAAGCGCTCTCTGTCCTGCTCACTCTTCTCGTAGCGTGTCTCGCCGCCTGCGCCGGCACCATTGACCAGACCATCACCTTCCTGGCCGACGAAGCGTGGCAATCCGACGCCACCCTCTCCTTCCCGGCCGAGGTCGCGTCCCTTCTGGGCAGCCAGGTCGACAGCGAACTGAACGCCCTCCAGCAGGAGATCAACGCCCAGGGGGGCGAGATGCGCTGGGAACGGAGCGACGCTGACGGCAGCGCCACCTACACCGTCGAGGCCAGCGGCCAGGGCTATGATATCCTGCGCCGCGTGTCCTTCAGCGATATGAACGTCACTGCCGTGGAACAGGACGGCCAACGCCAACTGACCTTCACCGCCACCCCCGCCATCGATGCCGCTGCCCAGACGTTGACCGTCATCGGCGGCGAAATTCTCTCCAGCAACGGCACGGTCAGCGGCGGCGACACGGTACGCTGGGTCAACCCGTCGGTGACGATGGAGGCCGTGCTGACCGAGCGCGGCGGCGTGGCCGCGTTGCCGATCGTGCCCATCCTGATCGGCGTCGCCCTCGTCGCCGGCGGCGGGCTGCTGGCCTGGTATCTGCTGCGGCGACGCAAGCCGGCCCGGGCGGCCGGGCCGGCCTGGGCAGGTTATCCGCCACCGACGGCCGTTTCGCCGCCAATCGCGCCGCCGGCCGTGCCGCCCTATACACCCACGCCGCCCGCGCCACCGCCGGCCAACCCCGGCCAGGCGGCCATCGCCCCCGGCGCGAAGCCGGCCGCGCGCTTCTGCGTCAGTTGCGGCACAGAACTGCGGGCGACGGCCAAATTCTGCGCCGCCTGCGGCCCTGTCTCTTATACACATCTGACGCTGCCGACGAGCGATCTAGTGTAGATCTCGGTGGGCGCCGTATCATTAAAAAAAAAAGAAAACACATAAAACGTGATCGGAAAAAGATCTGCAGAAGAGCAAGATCACAAATGACTCGTGTGACGAAGAAGAGTA
>CALLZA010000546.1 GCA_937858165.1 uncultured Ardenticatenia bacterium | reverse complement strand
TGTATAGCGGAATGGATCAGGTGAGATAGTATAGTGTGTTAGAGGTGATGTTGTACATAGTGTAATCGAGCATGTTATTCTTTTTATTATCTATAGTTGATATGCGACAGAGGTGTGTAGTATGTGTGTGTTTTTTTTTTTCAAGCAGAAGACGGCATACGAGATCTAGTACGGTCTCGTGGGCTCGGAGATGTGTATAAGAGACAGGCAACCAGCAGGGCAAGGATGGAAAGAGCAAGGCGAGGGGTCATGGGCGGAATCGGCCCCCTCCCGCGGCGTGGCGCAGGGGAGGAACCTGCGCCACGCACTGCGGAGGAGTGATGAAGAGAATTAGGAATCAGGAATTAGGAATGTGGATGGAGCTGGATGAGTTGCGTGTCCCTAGGCGCAATCGCGGCAGCGGTCCTTCTTGATTCCTAATTCCTAATCCGTAGTTCGTAATTACTTCTCCACGCCGGAGAAGACGACGCCCTGCATGAAGTAGCGCTGGGCCAGGAAGAAGACGACCACCGGGATGAGCAGCGCCAGCATCGACGTCGCCTGCAGCAGCTCCGGTCGTGTGCCATACAGGAAGTTGAACTCCTGGATGCCAACCGAGATGGGCACCAGTTCGGGCTTGCTGCGCAGATAGATCAGCGGCTCGAAGTAGTCGTTCCAGGCGAAGATTAAATGCGAGACGCAGACGGCGATGATGACCGGCCACGACTGCGGCAGGATGACCGACCACAGGACGCGCGGCGGGCTGGCGCCGTCGATCATGGCCGCTTCGTCCATCTCGCGCGGGATGGTCAGGAAGTACTGGCGCAACAGAAAGACGTTGTAGGCATTGGCGAAGAAGTGGGGCACGACGAGCGGCAGCCACGTGCCCACCCAGCCCAGCCGGGCGAAGATGGCATAGGTGGGGATCAGCGTCACCTGTCGCGGCAGGATGATGGTCGAGATCAGGATCAGGAACAGGACATTCTTATAGGGAATGGGGAAGCGCGAGAAGCCGTAGGCCACCAGAATGCACGAGAGGACCGTGCCGATGATGCCGAAGATGGCAATAGCCAAGGTATTGCGCAACAGGCGCGGGAACTCAACCGCAGTGAACGCCTCGCGGTAGTTCTGCCACTGGAAGTCGACCTCGTAGGCCGGGGTCAGCGTTCGCCAGCGTCCTTCCCACTCGATGATGCCCGCCTCGGGGTTGGCCGGGTCGATGAACTGGCTGCTTTCGCGGCCGGGCTTATACATACCCAGGTTGCGCGTCGTGCCGTCGGGCATGGGCACGGCGAAGATCTCGCGCTCCTGGCCTTCATACTCGAAGGTGGCCGGCGACTGGGGGATGATCTGGCCGTTCTGCATCTGCTCCAGCGTCTTGACCGACGTCAGGAACATGTAGGCCAGGGGCACCAGCCAGAAGAACAGCATCATCAGCACCAGGCCGGTGACGATGAGGGCCGCGAACCGGTCGCGGCTGCGCTTGCTCATGCCCGCCTGTTGCGGCCGGCTAACAGGCTGGACATTGGAAGTGGTCGTCTGTGGCACAGTGGTCATTAGTCGCGGCCTCCCGGGCTATAGACCCAATACTTCGCGGACCAGAACAGGAAGATGGTCAGGGCCATGGCGACGGCGAACAGCAACCAGGCCAACGTGGCCCCATAGCCCATGTTCTGGAAGCGAAACGCCGTTCGATAGAAGTGCATATTGTAGAACAGCAAGGCGTTGCCCGGCTGCCCCGTCCCGCGTGACAGGATGTAGGGGATGGTGAAGTACTGCATCAGGCCAATGACGGCCAGGATCAGATTGTAGAAGATGATGGGCGTAATGAGCGGCAGGGTGATGCTCCATTGCTGGCGCAAGTACCCCGCGCCATCCATCGTTGACGCCTCATACAACTCCGTCGGCACGCCCTGCATCGTGATCAGCGTGAAGAGCATCGCGTTGCCCACGCCCCACAGGCCGATGAGGATGAGCGCCGGGTAGACCCAGGTCGTCGATTGCAGCCAGTCGGGGCCGCTGATGCCGATGTTGGCCAGAAAGCGGTTGACCCAACCCGTCTCGCCGTTGAGCATCCCTTGCCAGATGAGAATGGCCGAGACGAGGGGCACCATGTAGGTCATGTAGAACAGGGTCGTGAAGTAGCGCTTGCCCCGCAGCGGCTTGGCGTTCAACATGGCGGCCATGACGATCGGCTGGATGATGGCGAACGGGATGGCCAGCAGGAAGAACTTGAACGTGGAGGCCGAGGCGGCGCGCAGGTCGGCGTCGGTGAAGAGCCGGGCGTAGTTTTCCAGCCCGATGAACTGGATGTTGTCCGGCTCGGTGATGTTGAAGTTGGTGAACGTCATCAACAGCGACAGGACCATCGGGATGAGCGTGAAGAGCAGAAACCCGATGATCCAGGGCGAGATAAAGATCAGGCCCCACTTGGCCAGGTGGCGCGTCAGGGGGCCGCGTACCTCCTTGACCTCCTTGGCGCCGCGTAAGTGGCGTGCCTCGTCAAATACGGTCATTGCCTCACTCCTCTTCCGCTTGTAGCGCGGTTTGGCTAGCCGTGTCTTCGCCTGTAGGGGGCGGGTTGGCTATCCACGTCTTCCGACCCTATCGACAAGCGAGCGGGGCCGGAGACGCGGGTAGCCAACCCGCGCTACAATAAGACTGTTACTCGGCGGCGTCGTAAATGGCCTGCATGTCAGCGATGAACGTGTCCGTCACCTCTTGCAGATCCAGTCCGGCTTCCGTCTTCAGCAGGGTCAGGTGAGCCTGCATGCGCACGACGGCTTCCTGGTAGCTGGGCAGGAAGTTCTCGTGGCTGGGGATGTCGGGGTAGGCCAGCATCTTGTTGACGATGGACCAGTCCACACCCTGAGTGTAGTTAACATCCTGCGCGGCGAAGAAGTCGGCCTGCTCTGCCTCGCGGACGGGCAGCGCGCCGTAGGCCACGGTCAGCGCCGGGGCGGCCTCGCCGATGAGGTAGGTCAGGACGCGGAACGCCTCTTCCGGATGCTCGGTCGTGTTCATGACACGGAAGGTGTCGGCGTGCAGCTTGGAGGTGGTCACACCAGCGCTGTTGGTCGGCAGCACGGCCAGGTCCCAGTTGGTGACCGGCGCGCCGACGATGCAGCACGTGAACCACAGGTGGGTCTGGGCCATGCCGACGTTACCCGAACCAAAGACGTTGGGGGTGGCCAACAGTTCGCTGGCTTCCTGGGCGGCGTTGGGGTAGAAGTGGTCTTCCCAGATGGCCTTGTAGGTCCACTGGACGCACTCCTCATAGCTCTCCGGCCAGACGGCCTGGCCGTCGGCCTCGAGGCTGGCCGCACCGAACGGGTTGCACAGGGCGCGGGTTTCCTGGATCCACTGGTCGGTGTAACCCCACTGGATCACGTTTTCCGGGTCGAAGTCGGGGCTGGTGGCGTCGTTGCCGTTGGCGTCAACGGTCAGCAGCTTGGCGACCTCGGCCAGGGTGTCGAAGGTCCAGGGCATCTCGGTGCCGTCGGGCATGACGTACGCCTCGCCGACTTCGTGGGGCGGATAGGCCAGCCCGGCTTCGTCGAACAGGTCACGATTGTAGAAGATCATCGCCGGGAAGACGGCGAAGGGCAGACCGCTCAGCCCACCGTCTTCGGTGCGGTAGAAGTCGACCGACGCCTCGGGGAACTGGCTCAGGTCGTAGCCGGTGGACTCAACCAGCGGGGCCAGGTCTGTCTCTTATACACCTCTGACGCTGCCGACGAGCGATCTAGTGTAGATCTCGGTGGTGGCCGTATCATTATAGAAAAAAAAAAGATGCCACGCAGACTCTCACCGTATCCACGCGACAAACCATAACGCATACCACTTAACAAAGCAGGACATATA
>CALLZA010000545.1 GCA_937858165.1 uncultured Ardenticatenia bacterium | reverse complement strand
CGGTAGGCGCGGATGTTCAACTCGAAGAAGACGGCTTCCTGGTACCAGGATTTTGTGTCGGACAAGGTTCTCTCCTAAACAAGGGCTAGGGGTTAGGGAGCAGGGGCAAGGGCAGCGCCCCCTAACCCCCGCTCTCTAACCCCTAGCCCCTGACTTCTAGCCCTTAACCGAGCCGGCCAACAGGCCGCGGACGAAGAAGCGCTGCAAGCTGAAGAAGACGATCAGCGGCAGCAACATCGTGATGAACGCGCCGGCCGTCAGCAGGTGCCAGTCGTTGCCGCGCGAGCCGACGATGTCGGCCAGACGCTGGGTGATGACCTTCGACTCCGGGTTGCCGCCCAGGAAGATGAGGGCTACCAGGTAGTCGTTCCACACCCACAGGAACTGGAAGATGGCGAAGGAGGCTAACGCCGGAACCGACAGCGGCAGGATGAGCCGCCGGAAGACAGTGAAGTGCGACGCGCCGTCGATGAACGCTGACTCCAGCGTCTCGCGCGGCAGGCCGCTGATGTAGTTGAACAACAGGTAGGTGGCCAGCGGCAAGCCAAAGCCGGTGTGGGCCAGCCACATCGCCAGGAAGGTGCCGTTGATTTGCAGCCCGCGGAAGTCACCCAGGATGGGTACGAGGGCGAGCTGCAAAGGCACCACCAGCAGGGCGACGACGATGATGAACAGGAAACGCCGCCCGGGAAAGCGCATCCAGGCGAAGCCGTAGGCGGCAAAGGCGGCGACGAGGATAGGGATGACCGTCGCCGGCACGGCCACGGCCAGACTATTGAGGAAGGCGCTGACGAAGTCGTCGCCGGGGATGACCTCCACCGTGCCGTCGGCCCGCGTGTACTCGAACTCCTTGCCAGCCAACACTTGCTGATAGTTGGCCAGGGTGAAGTCCCAATCGACAGTCCACTTCTGCTCCTGGACTTCGATGCGGCCATTGCGACGGTTGCCGATCCAAACGTAGTAGCGGCCATCGGGGGCGCGGTAGCCCTCGCGCATCTCTTCGAACGTGGTTTCCCCGCCGCCGATGGCCATCGGGCCGGTCGGATCAAGGCCCATCTCATCGGGATCGAGCGGATCCCCAACGGTCACAAAGGCGCGATGGGGCAGGATGTTCCACCAGCCGGACGACTGGATGGCCTCGCGGGAGCGGAAGCTGGACACGAACAGGCCGATGGTCGGCACGGTCCAGAGCAGGACGATCAGCAGCAACGCGCCGTTGACTAGCAGGCCGCCGAGGCGGCGTTGTCGTTGTATGCTACCCATGTTAGAACGCCTCCTGTTCCCGGAACTGGCGCAAGTTGTAGATCATGACCGGGACGATGGCGATGAGCAGGACGATGGCGATCGCCGAGCCGTAGCCGGAGTTCCGCGCCGTGAACGACTGCCTGTAGAACTGGGTGGCGATGACGTCGGTGCCGAACTGGCCGCCGGTCATGACCCAGACGACGTCGAAGATCTTCAGGGTGAAGATGACCACCGTCGTACTGACGGTAATGATGGTGCCCATGATGTAGGGAACCATGATGCGGAAGAAGATCTGCACCTCGTTGGCCCCGTCCACGCGCCCGGCTTCCAACAGGTCACCCGGAATGCCCTTCAGCGCTGCCGAGAATAGCACCATGGCGTAGCCGGTCTGCAACCAGATGACGATGACGATGAGGAACAGATTGTTCCACGGCGCGATGTCGGTCCAGGCCGGGAAGGGCTGCGGCTGGCCGCCGGCAGCGACGACGAGGGCGTTCAGCAAGCCGATCTGCGGCGAGTCAACGGGGCGAACCTCGTAGATGAAGTTCCAGATGACACCCGCGCCGACGAAGGAGATGGCCATGGGCAGGAAGATGGCCGACTTGCCCAGGCGTTCGAAGCGGCTGCGATCGGCCAACACGGCGATGAGCAGGCCGAAGACGACCGTCAACGTCGCGCCGAAGACGATCCACATGATGTTGTTGCGGAACGCCTCCAGCATCAGGCGGTCGGTAAAGACGGCCTTATAGTTATCCAGGCCAACGAAACGTTCGCCCAACGCGGCGAAGCTGCCGCCGAGATCGCCCCAGTTGAGCCAGTCGCGGGGCGGGCCGTCGCGGCCGAAGAGGCTCAGCCAGAACGTGCGCAGCACCGGCAGGGCCAGGAACCAGATGAGCATGGCCGCCGCCGGGCCAACAAAGACGAACGGCTGGAGTCGTGCGCGCCACGGGTCGCCCATCCGCTCGACAATCCAGTTAAAAATCCAGTAGAGCCCGGCGACGCCGCCGACGCCCCAAACGATGGCAACCAGAACAATGAGCCACTTGGGGGCGGCGCTCTCCCGCAAGAAGATGAAGCCCCAGTACATGACTGCAAAGGCGGCAGCCAAGATGGCGATGGGCAGAGCGATGCGTAAGATGAGGGTCAGCAGGTGGGTGCCCAGGCCCGCTTTTTTCTGACCAGGATCTGCCTCGAGTTGCATGCGCTACGTCCTCCTTGTCTGGGGGGAGAAACCGAGCCTCCCGGAAGAGACTCGGTTTCCAGCCCAGTGATAGAAACCGAGTTTCTCGGAAGAAACTCCGTTTCTGGCTACATGGTTACTCGGTTGGCCACGAGGCGTCGATCTCGCCCAGGACGGTCTCCAGATCGGCCGCGCCGCTGACGTAGTCGGTCATGCCCTTCCAGAAGGAGCCACCGCCGACTTCGCCGGGCATCAGGTCAGAGCCGTCGAAGCGGAAGCTGGTCGCCTGCGTCACCAGTTCGGCGATGCCGCGCTCCAGGTCAACACCGTACATCTCCGGCGTAGCCGTCTGGTGGGCCGCCAACGCGCCACCCGTCTCCAGCCAGCCGCTGGCCGACTCGGGCGTCGTGAAGTACTCCATGACGGCCCGCACTTCGGGCCGGTCATTGAACATGGCCATGATGTCGCCGGCCACCAGGAAGGGACGACCCAGCGACTCGTCGATGGGCGGCAGGTAGAAGAAGTCGTAGTCCACGCCCGCTTCCGACCCTTCGGGGAAGAAGCCGGTGATGAAGTTGCCCTGCTTGTGCAGCCAGCAACCGGGCGGGTCTTCGAACATCGGGGCCGGGCTGTCGCCGAAGTTGGTGCTGACGATGCCGTCCGTGCCGCCGAAGACGAAGTCCGGGTTGAACCAGATCTCGCTCCAGGCCTCAACTGCGGCCGTCACTTCCGGTGAGGCAAAGTCCAATTCGCCAAGCACCCAGGCGTCGTAGTTCTCCAGCGAGGTGGTGCGGAGCATGGTCTCTTCGGTCCAGTCGGTCGCCGGCCAACCCGTGGCCGCGCCCGACTCGATGCCGATGCACCACGCCGGGTCGCCGTCGTCGGCGATCTGCTGCGTCAGGGCCAGCAACTCATCCCACGTCTCCGGCACGGTGTAGCCGGCGGCGTCGAAGTCATCCTTCGGATACCACACCAGGCTCTTGCCGTTGAAGCGATGGAAAACGCCGGCCATGATCGGGCCGTCGGCGCCGTCAATCGTCGCCATCTGGAGCCAGGACGGGTTGTACTGCTGATTCAACCAGCCCTCATCGAGGAAGGTCGAAACGTCGACAACGTACCCCTGGCGGACGAAGGTCGCCAGCAGGCCGGGCTGCGGGAAGTCGGCAATGTCGGGGGCGTCGCCGGCTTCCACACGGACGCCGATCGAACCCTCGAACTCCTTGCCGCCGATGTACTGCACGTCGATGCCGGTGGCCTCCTCAAAGGCGACGACCGACTGCTCGAACTTGACCGTGTCGGCGTCGGCGAAGGGGCCGTCAACCGTGACGACGGTGCCGGCATATTCGCCAGCCATAGCCGCTTCCAGCGCGCCGCCGGCCATCATCGGAAAAGCCATGTCGCCGGTTTCGGCCGGAGCAACTTCTTCCTCAGCGACCGGCTCCGCCTCTTCGGGGGCGGCTTCCTCGGTCGGAGCTTCGACCGCGGCTTCGGTGGGGGTGGCCTCCTGCGTGCCGCCGCCGCAGGCCACGAGGACCAGCATCAGCGCCAGCAGCAGGCTCAACAACGTAAATCGTCCAAACTTAGACATTGTGTTCTTTTCCTCCCAGAAAAGTGTCTTCAAAAGAACCGAGTGCGTTTCGCTCGGTTTTGCAATGATGAAATGACTCGTTTGCTCTTGCCACTTGACTCAATAGACAACCTCCGCGCTCAGGATAGGGGCGGCCCGGTTGTTGACCGGGCCACCAGCTCCGTCGGCTGGACCACGTGGCGTGGGCCAATCGGCGGCCCGCCGTCGTCGCTGTCCATATACTCCAGGAGCAGTTCCGCGCCGCGCGCGCCGGACTCATGGAGCGGCTGGCGCACGGTCGTCAGACGAAAGTATTGGGCGATCTCGACATCGTCGAAACCGATAACCGACAACCGGCCGGGCACATCCACGCCGAGCTGTTGGGCCGCCTCCAGTACACCAAAGGCCATCGTGTCGCTATAGGCGAAGATAGCCGTCGGCGGCTCCGGCAAGTCGAGCAGCTCGTGGGTCATGCGCCGCGCCTCCCGCCAGCCGTATTTGCCCTGGCGATGGTACTCCGGGCAGTAGGAGATGCCCGCCTCGTCGAGTGTCTGGCGATAGCCGCGGTAGCGGTCGCCAATGGGCTGGAACTTCAGAGGGTTCTGTTCGAGCGTCTCGCCAACGTAGGCGATGCGCCGGTGGCCGAGGTCGATGAGGTGGCGGACGGCCGTGCCCGCCCCGGCCACGTCGTCGATCTGCACCGTCGGCAACGCCGGGTGATAGGCATCGACCAGCACCGCGGGCACGCCGAAAGCCTGTCTCTTATACACATCTGACGCTGCCGACGAGCGATCTAGTGTAGATCTCGGTGGTCGCCGTATCATTAAAAAAAAACAAAGAAAAAAAAAAAAAAAAAGACAAAGAAACAAAAACGACCAATTAACTAAAAAAGTATGCTACAGACAAATATGAAGTCAACGAACAGAGACTATGCGATGCATAGAGACTGTGTCTCACAACCGCGAACACAAGTGACAAGAAAGCGGCCGGTGCGAGATGTAGAGCATGAGAAAGACACG
>CALLZA010000544.1 GCA_937858165.1 uncultured Ardenticatenia bacterium | reverse complement strand
GAAGAGTACGCCGCCCAGACCGCCGAGCGGTAGGGCGGATCGCAGGGGCGGGTCTGAGACTCGCCCCCACAGCCCGCGCCCCCCGCAAGCGCATCAAATTGCCCTTGCGCCCCGCCTCTCTTATAATGGTCGCCAGTCAAGCAAGTCAACGGGCGACCAGCGCCGACGCCTTCGCCGCCGACCCGGCCCGCCCAGTTCTAAGGAAGTGATCAACACATCATGCGTACCCCATTCGTTGCCGGCAACTGGAAGATGAACAAGACGGCCGACGCTGCCGTGGCCTTTGTAACCGAGATCGCCCCCGAACTGAACGCCATCGACGGCATCGACATTGCCGTGTGCCCGCCCTTCATCGCCATCCCCGCCGTGGCCCACGCCCTGGCCGCGACCCGGATCGGCGTCGGCGCGCAGAACATGTACTACGAAACCAGCGGCGCCTACACCGGCGAGGTCTCCCCGGCCATGCTCCAGGGCCTTTGCCGCTACGTGATTCTCGGCCACTCCGAGCGCCGCGCCCTATTCGGCGAGACGGATGAAGGCGTCAACAAGAAGATCTTCGCCGCGCTGGCCCACGGCCTGACGCCCATCGTCTGCGTCGGCGAGAGTCTGGCCCAGAACCAGGCCGGCGAGACGCAAGCGTTCGTCAGCGGCCAGGTGCGGGCCGCGTTCGCCAACCTGTCGCCGGAGCAGGCGGCGACGTGCGTCGTCGCCTACGAGCCGATCTGGGCCATCGGCACCGGGCTTTCGGCCAGCGCCCAGCAGGCGGAAGATATCATCCGCGCCAGCGTGCGCGACGTGCTGACCGAGCTGTTCGGCGACGCCGCGTCCCAGGCCATCCGCATCCAGTACGGCGGCAGCGTGACCGAAGACAACATCGCCGACTACATGCGCCAGCCCGACATCGACGGCGCGCTGGTCGGTGGGGCGTCGCTGAAGCCGACGTTCGTCAAGCTCGTTCGAGGCGCAGTTGTCTGAAAAGCGTCCACAGATTACACAGATTTCACAGTTTTTTTGAATCTGTGTAATCTGTGGACTCTCTTCTTTTCAGAGAGACGATGAACGATCCCTGGATGCCCTTTCTGGCCGCGGCCGTGGCCCTGTTGATACTGGTGTTCTTGCAGCGCTGGATTCACACCCACCTGCACGGCGTCAGTCTGCTGCTGACCGGCCGGCCGGAGTGGGCGGTCATCGTCTACGCGGTCGTCCTGTTCCCCGGCGTCTTCCTCCACGAAGCGAGCCACTGGCTGGCGGCCACACTGACAGGCGTGCGCACCGGCGGCGTGTCGCTCATGCCTCGCCACCAGCCGGACGGAACGCTGCAACTTGGCTACGTCGAGTACTATAAGGGGCGCACTCTCGGCCCCTTTCGCGAAAGCCTCATCGGCGCCGCGCCGCTCATCGCCGGCACGGCCGTCATCCTGCTCATCGCCTATCGCGTCTTCGGCGTCACCACGCTGGCCGACGCCGTGGTGACCGGCGACATCAGCACGCTGGCCGACGCCATGGCCGAGTTCATCGCCACACCCAACTTCCTGGTCTGGCTCTACCTGCTCTTTGCCGTCGGTAACGCCATGCTGCCCAGCAAGTCCGACCGCCACGCCTGGCCGGCCTTTCTGCTGTGGTTAGGCGGGCTGACCATCGTCGTCGCCTTTCTGACCAGCGGCACGGGCCTGCTGGATAACCTGGCCGGGCCGGTGGCGACGTTGTTCGGCTATCTGGCGATTGCCTTCAGTATCGCCATCGCCGTCGATCTGCTCTTCATGGCCGTCATCGCTCTGCTGGAGTGGCTGCTGGGGCGGGCACGGGGCGTCAGCGTCGTTTATGGCAGGCAGGTCAACGAGCAGTAGCGGAGTGGCCCTCATGCAGCCCAGTGTTCGCACCATTCTGGCGACGACCGAAATCTTCGACAACCTCACCGATGCGCAGCTGACGCTCGTCGCCGCGCTGTGTACGCCCGTCACCTATGGCCGCGGCCACATTGTGCTGAGCGAGAACGAGGCGTCGGACGAGATGTACGTCATCGGCCGCGGCGGCGTGGAGGTATTGGTCAACCCCGGCGCGGTCGGCGGCGCGGCTCAACAGCGGCTGGAGCCGGTCGTGCTGACCGAGTTACGCCAGGGGCAGGTCGTGGGGGAAGTGGCCCTGGTCGACCAGGGCGTACGCTCGGCGACCATCCGCGTCAGCCGCGACGACACGCTGCTGCTGCGCCTGCGGCGCGACCAGCTCATGCGCCTGGGCGAGACGTACCCCGTGCTGGGCTTCAAACTGATGCGCAATCTGGCCGCGGAGTTGGCCACGAAGATACGCAACACCGACTGGCTGGTGCGGCAATACCAGCTACAGTTGCACGAAAATAGCTAGACCCACCAGGTTTTATGGCCGAAGCATCCACAGATGACGCAGATTTCCCAGGAGCAATCTGTGAAATCTGTGTCATCTGTGGACGCTTTCTCTATGAGCAAGCCTGATTAGTTTGAACCGGGAGTAGCAATGCGCATCGGGATGGTCTCAGCCACCTACGATCCGTCGGTGATCAACGGCGCGGTGCGAATGGTGACGCTCTACAAGAAGCACCTCGAGGAGCTGGGGCACGAAGTCACCATCTTCACGCTGGGCGACGAACAGGACGGCGACCGCGAGGCGCGCATTGTCCGCTCACCGGGCTTCCGTCTGGGCGACCACGGCTACTTCGTCGGCCTGCGCTACAGTCGCGAGGCGCAGATGTTGCTGACAAAGATGGAGGTCGTCCACTGCCATCACCTGCTGATGAGCGTGGAGATGGCCCACCGCTACGCCCGCTGCCCCATCGTCTACACCAACCACACTCGCTACGACCTCTATACCGGGGCCTATACGCCCCTGCCCCAGCCGGCGGCCGACGCCATCATGCGCCAACTGTGGCCGGAGTTCGCCGGGCTGGCCGACACCGTCATCGCCCCGTCCGGCAGCGTCCGCCAACTGCTGCTCGACTTCGGCGTGCGCGAGCCGATCGTTGTCATCGAGAACGGTATCGAACTGGAGCCGTTCCTGGGCCCGCGCCGCCCCCGCGCCAAGGCCGACTTCGGTTTGCCCGACGACGCCTTCCTGCTGGTCTACATCGGCCGCCTCTCGTCGGAGAAGAACGTACTCGGCCTGTTAGAACAGGTCGCCCGGGCCTGCCAGGTCGTGCCGGAGCTTCATCTGGCGATCCTTGGTAAAGGGCCGCAGGAAGCCGAACTGAGAGAGAAAGTGACGGCGTTGGCCCTTGAAGCGTGTGTCCACTTCATGGGCGTCGTGCCCTTCGACGAGGTCGGCGACTGGCTGGCCGCGGCCGATGCCTTCGTGACCGCTTCCGTAAGCGAAGTCCACCCGCTGACGGTTATCGAGGCGATGGCCGCCGGCAAGCCCATCGCCGCCGTGCAGTCACCGGGCATCAGCGATTGTGTCGAGTCGGGCGTCACCGGCTTCACGCCAACCGAGGGGGAGGGGCTGGATTCGGCCATCGTCGCCCTGGCCGCCAACCCGGCGCGGGCACGGGCGATGGGCGAGGCCGCGCGCGCCGCCAGCCGCCGCTTCGACATCGGCCGCACTGTCGGCCTGACCGTCGAGCTATACGCGTCGCTGCTGGCGACGCGGCCCGACCTGCAGCGCGACGACCCGCACGGCGCGTGGTCGCGCCGCACCGAGAAGTGGGGCGGGCTGCTCGATCAACTGGCCCAACTCGTCCACCCGTCGGACGAGGGAGACGAGGGCGCGCGCCGCTGGTGGCCGGCCGGCGTGTCGGCCGGGCGCAGGGAGCAGGATGAGTGAGCCACCGTCGGCCCCCCGCCAGCGCCTCGGCCGCTGGGGCGAAGGCGTGGCCGCCACCCACCTGGAAGCTCAGGGCTACGTCATCGTGACCCACAACTGGCGCTGCGCCGCGGGCGAAATCGACCTGGTGGCGCGCGACGGCGAGACGCTTGTTTTCGTAGAGGTGAAGACGCGGCGCGGCCGGGCGTATGGCGCGCCGGAAGAGGCGCTGACGCCGCGCAAGGCGCAGAAGCTGCTGCAATTGGGCGCGCAGTACTGCTATGAGCACGAGTTGAACGACGTGAACTGGCGCATCGACCTGGTGGCCGTCGAACTGGACACCCGCGGCTTACTCCTGCGCTGCGACCACATCCCGAACGCCGTGCTAGGCTGGTGAGGGTTAGGAAGGAAGCGTCTACAGGTTACGCGCGGCTGGGGACAGCCGCGCGTAACCTGTAGACGCTTAAAAGGTTATGAACGACAGTCGCACCGTTCTCGTACTGACCAACGACGCCGGGCTGGGCCACCGGCAGGCCGCGCTGGCGACGGTGGCCGCGCTGGAGCAGCGCTATGGCGACCTCTGCCGGCCCCTCCTCGTCAATCCTCTGGAAGAGCCGGGCGTGCCCGCCGTCTTGCGCAACACCCAATCGGAGTTCAACCGCGTCGTGCGCTTCGCCCCGGCGCTCTATCGCTTTGGCCACGGCCTGGCCAATACCGCCCTGCCGACGCGCCTGATGGAGCGCCTGGAAGTGCTGACGCTCAGTGAGCCGATCGGCCGCGTGCTGGATCGGGCGCGGCCCGATGTGGTCGTCACTACCCACCCCAGCTTTGTCTACTTGCTGGCCGACTATCGCCGACGCTGGGGCGAAACGTGGCCGGTGGTTGTGCTGGTCACCGACCTGGCCCGGCTGCAACGCCTCTGGTTCAGCCGCGAGATCGATCTCTACCTGGTGCCGACGGCCGAGGCAGCGACGCTGGCCACGCGGCGCGGCATTGCCGCCGAGCGCGTCCACGTGACCGGCATTCCCGTCGATTTGCGCCTGAGCCAGGGGCAGTCGCGGGCGGAGGTGCGCGCCGCCCACGGCTGGGACCCGGCGCGGCCCCCGGTCCTGGCGGTAGGGGGCCGCCGCGTGCACGAGGCGCCCGCCATCTTCGGCGCCGTCCGGTGAGCCCCGGTGCCCGTCCCCGGGGTTGGTGGGACCGGCACCGGCCACACGGTCATGGCCCGAGGGGGGGGGCCG
>CALLZA010000543.1 GCA_937858165.1 uncultured Ardenticatenia bacterium | reverse complement strand
TAGTGTGGTATGCGTGCGTCTGACATGATGTGTCAGTTGCTCATTTTTGAAGACAGAAGACGTAATACGAGATCTAGTACGTGCTCGTGGGCTCGTAGATGTTTATAAGAGAAGGGGATGCCAAAGATTTTTACCGCTTTTTTTTTTTTTTTCAACCAGAAGACGGCATACGAGATCTAGTACGGTCTCGTGGGCTCGGAGATGTGTATAAGAGACAGATGTACGCCCCCTTGCAAAGCGTCCTCGTGCGGCGGCCGGACGCGGCTTTCGGCGCGGCCGACCCGGCGCGCTGGCACTACACCGACCAGCCCTACCTGCCGCTGGCCCAGGAGGAGCACGACGCCTTCGTCAACACCCTGCTCGGCGCGGGCGTGGAGGTGCTGTACCACGACGCGCCGCTGCCCGACCACGCCGACGCCATCTTCGTCCACGACCCGGCGCTGATCACCGACGGCGGGGCGATTATCCTGCGCATGGGCAAGGGGCTGCGCGTGGGCGAAGAGGAGGCGCTGGCGACGACGTTCGGGCGGCTGGGCGTGCCCATTCTGGCCCGGCTGCGCGCCCCGGCCACGGCCGAGAGCGGCGACCTGTTGTGGCTCGACGAGCGCACACTGGCCGTCGGGCTGGGCTTCCGCACCAACGCCGCTGGCTTCGACCAGTTGGGCGAAGCGCTGGCCGGGCTGGGCGTCACGCTCGTGCCCGTCCACCTGCCCTACTTCGAGGGGCCGGACGCCTGCCTGCACCTGATGTCGCTCATCAGCCTGGTCGATCGCGATCTGGCCGTGGTCTATCGGCCGCTGCTGCCCGTGCCGTTCTATCAGTTACTCGAAGCGCGCGGCGTGGCCCTCATCGACGTCAGCGACGAGGAGTTCGCGACGATGGGTACCAACGTGCTGGCCCTGGCCCCGCGCCGCTGCCTGCTGCTGGAGCAGAACCACCAGACGCGGCGGGCGCTGGAAGCGGCCGGCTGCGCCGTGCTGACCTATCGCGGGGATGAGCTGTCGTTGAAGGCGGAGGGAGGGGCGACCTGTTTGACACGGGCGCTGATCAGAGAGTAGGCCGCGCGTCGAGCAGAGTGCTGGTTGGTTTGGTATCGCTGGCCAGCCTCCAGAGGGTTTCTGCTGTTCGCTTCAGCTCTTTTTGGTCACGTTGATTCCCCACCCTCCTACTCTCCGGGGGCCAATGGCAGGTACGAGCGATAGGCGAACTGTCCAGAATCGTAGACGCCTACGACGCCACTGGTAGTGACGTTGTCCCCCTCTGTCATCTCGCCGATCTGCCCGGCGCTATCGATCTTTGCCCAATACCGGTAACTCCCAACCGGCAAGTTGGCCCACACGATGCGGGCTGTCAGGTCGTCTTCGATCCAGGAGCAGCCGGTGACCGGCCCGGTCTCAGTGGGGTCGATCACGACCGATCCGATCGGGGACGTCAGCGCGGCATCGGAGTAGAAGGTCACAACAAAGGGGTCGATAATGCTGTAGGTGCCGTCGTTACGAAAAGTAGCCGTCAGCAATACGTCGCCTACATCATCGGCCGACTCAACAAAGGCAACGGCCGGTTTGGCGCTTCCCGCCACCAGGTTCCGGGTCGCATGGGCCAGGGCCTCTTCGCGAAACGCCTGACCTACCATCGAAAGGGCATCCGGGGAGCCTGGTGGATAGGCTTCATAAGTGTCTATAAGGAGCTTGCTGGAATCACCGATTAGCCCCGGCGTATAAATGCTATACCACAACCATCGCTGAATCAGACGAAAGTCATCGCGCGGGTAACCCAACTCTGGGTCTCTGGTATTCTCCATAAAGTTAACCGTCCGGCGCAGGTAGTTCGACACGCGTACCGGGTGCATGCATTGACCGAACTCATCCGGACGCTCCGCGCACGTTCCATCCGGCTGGCCACCCTCGTAACGGTAGAGAGTGCCAAACTCTGACAGAAGGAGAGGTTTATTTTGCTGGCCATGCGCCTTCATCCAGCGGCGCATGTTGTAGACCTGTTCGCTGAAGATACGGAGGCTATCGTGCTCCGCCTTGCAATAGACATCGAGGCGTGGGTCATTAGCCGCGATGTCCGGAAGATCGGGCGAGGGACATAGGGTCGAATCATTGGTGGAGAAGTAGGCCAGGTTTGGGTCAGTACCCAGCGCGATCTTGCCGTCGGCGTACTGCGGGGTGGGCGACATGGTTCGCTCGGCCAGGATGTAGAGATGGAAGTTCCAGACGTCCACCGGCATGGGAACGCCGTAACGAGCCTGGTAGGTGTCCCAGATGATATCGAGATACTGCAATCGACCCGGCGTAGCCATCGTTACCGAACCAATGGCCACTTTAGCCGTGGGATCAATGCTCTTAATATAGTGATATATCTCGTGGTAGGCCTGGGCATAGAGGTCGGGCATGATGTTATCCTGCCGGTAGTTGTCGATCTCGATCTCATTGCCAATGAGCCATATCGCTCCCGGGTTCGCTTCCAGATACCGCTTCATGCCTGGATGGATAACGCCGTCTTCTTCGTAAGTGTCAACGAGGGGAGGCAACACAGTGTACTCGGGGTAGCGAATATCACCGTCCCTTACCTGTCTGAGGCGCGCCGTGAAGACATATTCGACGCCCGGCAGGCTGCCGCCGTAAGGGGTGAAGTTCGCATACCACCCGGCCGCCAGGGTTGGCAGCCACGGCCGTGATTCCAAAGCATCAGGTACCTGAGCTGCGCCAAAGCGACAGTTCGTTGCTACGATGGCGTCCTGACTGGCATTGTTCGATGGCGGCTGGAACGTGGCCACCGGCTCACCCAAGCTTCCCATAATGGCTGTCGCCGCTAGACTCCAGATGAAAGCCAACACCCCGACCAGGGCTGGGCGTACCCTGGCCGGTGTTACACCAATCATGTCCCTCCGTGTGGTGTCACCATTGGCGACGAGACAACTAACTATCCTCTGGCCGCTCCTGCACCGCCCACGAGTTTCCATCCGGGTCGCTGAAGAACACAAACGAGTTCCACCGCCCGCCGCGCCCCTCCACCCGCGTCGCGCCCTCAAAGTGGCAGACCGGGCTGACATCCACGCCGCCGGCAACCAGTTGGGCGTGGGCCGCGTCCACGTCATCGACCAGCAGTTGCAGCCCCCGGAGCGACCCCGGCGGCATGTCGGCGCCCATGCCCATGCCGATGACGATGGAGCAGCCGGAGCCGACCGGCGTCAACTGCACGATGCGCACGCTCTCGCCCATGCGGGTGTCGTGGTCAACGACAAAGCCGACCTGCTCGGCGTAGAACTGCTTGGCCCGATCGATGTCGGACACAGGCACGATGACGACTTCTAGTTTCCAGTCCATTGCTCTACCCCTAGACGGTTGCTTCGAGTTGTGTCAGCCGTTGTTCGAGCAGCAAATTAACCAGGCTTTCGGTCGACAGTCCGCGGGCAAGCGCCATTCGTTGGGCACGCGCTAGCAACTCTCGATCGACGGCGACAAGGTACCGTCGGCGAGCATTTGGATCGATCTCGAATTCGGCCGGTTCTGTTTGATCCCAGTAGTCGGCTAGACTATGGGTATCCCAGAAATCGGCCATTTCCTCATAGGAGGAGAACTCAGGAATTCTTCCCTTATCTTCGCTCATAGGCCCTTCGCTCACTGCTTTCCATATCGCGCGCTGTAAGGATAAGCGCCTCACCCGACCGCTTATAAATGAAAAAGACGGCTAAGTAGCGACCCGATTCGGTTTGCCCGTAAGCTGCATAGAGGTGTTCGCCTGGAACGTGTCCCTTTTGCAACCTACGAAATAGTGGCTGACCGAACAGTACTTGATCGACCTCCTCGGCGAAGACGCCGTGTTTCCAAGCCAATTTGTCGATTACTTCCGGTCGCCAAATGATGTCTGCGATTCGCATCGAAGTACTCACCTGAGATTCTGCCTGATTATACACGGTATAAGCAACCTTAGATTAGCTCACCCTAACATCGACACGGCAACACCTCTCGTCCCGGCTATAATCACTCCGAGAATTCGTCAATCAACACGCCCATGACACATAAATCCGGCACTCTGCTGCTCATCGTTCTGCTCTTGCTGACCGCTGCCCTCCCCGCCTGCGGCTCCTTCGTCCCCGCCGACTCGCGGGCCGACGCGCCGTCGACGCCCGACCCGGCGGCGTTGGCCCAGACGCCCCAGCCCACGGCCGCGCCCGTCACCGAAGACGCCGGCGGCTACGCCCGCGCCTTCTATCGCGCCTGGGAGACGGGCGACTATCTGGGCATGTACAGCCTGCTGGCCCCCAGCAGCCAGCAGCTCGTCGATAGCGCCGCCTTCGTCCAGCGCTACGCCGAGACGATGGACACCGCCGCCGTCGAAGGCGTCCACATCCAGCCGCTGGCCCAACTGCAAGAGGGGGACACGGCCGAGTTCAGCGTCCGCGTCACCCTCGCCTCGGCCGTCGTCGGCGACATCATCCGCGACCACACCATGCGCCTGGCCTATGAGGGCGGGCGCTGGGGCGTCGTCTGGGACGAGGGGCTGATCCTGCCCGAGCTGGCCGGCGGCAACCGGCTGGCGCTGGAGTTGCGCATCCCGTCCCGCGGCAACATCTACGACCGCGACGGGCAGGCGCTGGCCTATCAGGGCACGGCCTACGAGCTGGGCGTCATCCCCGGCCAGATCGCCGACGAGCCGGGGCTGCTGGCCGCGCTCAGCGCGGCGCTGAACACCACGCCCGACCGTGTCCAGGCCAAGTACGCCACCGCCCTGCCCGACTGGTACGTGCCCGTCGGCCTGTCTCTTATACACATCTGACGCTGCCGACGAGCGATCTAGTGTAGATCTCGGTGGTCGCCGTATCATTAAAAAAAAAACATTTTCCAATCTGCCCCAGCTACAGTGGCTGTACAAGATATCAGTAACTGAAGTATACACTGCTGCTCTCCTACTGTACAATCATTTGAACAGCCACTCGGTGTGACGTAAGCAAAAACAGATCAGAATAGCACCGACACACAGCGATGCACATAGCAC
>CALLZA010000542.1 GCA_937858165.1 uncultured Ardenticatenia bacterium | reverse complement strand
TTTCGTGTTCTCTGTTGTACGTACCATTTTATGTATCTTATATTTGATATTTTTCTTGTGTGTAGAGTTTGGTGCGTATGTTGTTATGCTGTGTTTTTTTTTTTAATGATCCGGCGACCACCGAGATCTACACTAGATCGCTCGTCGGCAGCGTCAGATGTGTATAAGAGACAGGAAGTAGATGGCGTGTTCCCCGGCCAAAATGTCACGGTTGATCAGCCAGTGGGCGACCTCGTCGTGCTCCAACCCCGGCGGCGACGCGCCGAGGGGTGTCGGGAAGTTGTCCAGGCCAATGACCCGTAGCGCCGTGGCGACGAGCAGGATGGCGACGAGAGTGAAACGGCGGAGAAGCATTTTGAGTGACGAGTTCAGAGATACGAAATACGAGTTCAGAGCACTCGATTGACCCACTGAATGCTGTTTACTGCCTACCGCCCCCACCCCAGCCGCCGCGCCAACGACCCCGGCAGTACCTCGCCCAGCGCGGTGCGCTCTTCCGGGCCGATGATGCGCAGGGCGAAGAGGCCGACCAGGTAGACGATTACGCCCAGGGCCAGGCCGACGACCAGGTGCAGCTGCCCGCCAAGCCACAGCGCGGCCAGCATCAGCGCCGTCAACAGCACGGGCCGCGCCGCCAGCGCTAGCCAGTCGATGCCTGCCCCGCGCCGCCGCAGGAAGAAGGCGAACACGACCAGCAGCACCACTTCTGACAGGACGGTGATGACCGCCGCGGCAACGTAGCTGTAGCGCGGTATGAGCAGCACATTGGCGACGATGTTGAAGCCGACGGCCAGGGCGAACGCCCGCGGCTGCAAGCGCTCCATACCCAGGGCGATGAGAACGTAGTTGGTGACGCTGTTGAGCCAGCCGAACGGGATGGACCACATGATGATGCGCAGGGCGATGGCCCCGTCGGGCAGGAACTCCCGGCCGCCCAGCAGGCCGATGAGCGGAAAGGCGGCAAAGGTGAATAGGGCCGAGGTGGGCAGCGCCAGCAGCAGCATCAGCTTGAGCGCCAGCCGGTACATGCGCCGCGCTGCGTCCATATCCTGCTTGATGGCCCGGCTGATGATGGGGAAGAGGGCCAGCGTGAAGTAGGACGGAATGATTTGCAGGGCGTTGAACCACTTCCAGGCGCTGTTGTAGTAGCCGACGACGCGCTCGCCGTCGGGCAGGAGCTGGCGCAGCAGCAGCACGTCGATGGAGATGAAGATCGTCTGCAATAGGTGGATGAGCATGAGCGGGAAGCCCAGGCGCAACATGCTGCTCAGTAGCGGTCGGTCAACCGTCCAGGGGCCGTGCAATTTGAAGCGACCGGCGGCCATCACCAGCAGCACGGCCAGCGTGATGACGTTGACGACAATCGACACCGCCGCCAGCCCGACGAAGCCAAAGCCGGCCAGCAGCGCGGCCACGCCCAGCCCGACCTTCAGCAGTGTTGTCACCGTCGACATGGCTGCCGGCACCTCGGCCTGCTCATAGACGTAGAACAGGCCGGAAACGCCCAGCGTCAGCCCGGAGAAGATCATGCCGACCATCAGCAGGCCGATGGCCATCAACTCCGCGCCGCTCAGCGGGTTGGGGCCGCGGCCGCCGGCCCAGATAAAGCCGGCCACCGGTAGCAGGGCGATGGTCGCCGTCAGCAGGCGCAATAGACTGGAGTTAAACAGGAAGCGACCGGCCTGGCTGCGATCTTGCGACACCTCGCGGATGAGCAGGATGTTGAGGCCGTAGTTGGCGACGATCTCGAAGATGCCGGCCGTGGCAATGGCCGTGGCGTAGCTGCCGGCCTGTGCCGGGCCAAGGATGCGCAAATAGAAGGCGGCGAAGACGAAGTCGATGCCCTTGTTGAACAGGCTGAGCACCATCGGCGCGGCGCTGTTCTTGGCCACGCTGCGCGTCGTCGTGGCCGCGTGCTCGGCGCGGTAGAAGCGCCGCCAACCCCACACGACCAGAGCGAACACCAGCGCCATGCTGCCCATGAACGACATCAGGCCACCAAGCCAGAAGCTGCGCGGGCTGTAGCGAAAGCGCACCGTCCACTCCCCCGGCTCCAGGGCCACGCCGCGGAAGTTGCCCAGGACGCGGACGATTTCGACTTCGCGCTCCGCCTCCTCGCCACTGCCCGCTGGGCGGACGTAGGCCCGCCAGCCGGGGAAGGCGCTGTCGGCCAGGACGAGCGTGGCCGGGGCGTCGGCCGTCGCCGCCACGACGACTTGATTGTTGCGCGTCTCAACCAGCGTGGCCGGGGTCCGTTCGGCCAGCAGCGCCGCCGTGGGCAAGGCGGTCAGGGCGGCGGGCGCGCCGGGCAGGGTGTAGGCGCGGGGTGCGGCGTCGAGGTTCTCATAGATGCGCACGCCCTCGCCCTCCCAGGCCAGGCGGTAGGTGGGCAAGTCGATCGGCCCGCTGCTGACGACGTAGCGCACAGCCAGCGCGTCGAGCAGTGGCGACTCCAGCGCCGCGGCCGAGCCGATGGGCTGGATGCGGTTGTAGATCAGCCCGTTCTGCGGCTCGATGGCCGCCATGTACTCGGTGTACTGGCGCGGGATGATGGAGTCGTAGCCGCGCACGTCTTGCAGACCGTGGAGCCAGGGGACGTTGGCGTTCAGCGGTGCGGATCCGGCCGGGTCGTAGGTCGTCAGCCGCCACGCCGCCGGGTCCTGTACTTGCAGCCAGCGTACCGCCTCGGGCGTGTGGTCGAGCAGCGCCGGGTCGGTCGCGGCGTGGAAGCCGGCCGAGGCCAGGGCCTGTCTCTTATACACATCTGACGCTGCCGACGAGCGATCTAGTGTAGATCTCGGGGGTCGCCGGACCATTAAAAAAAAAACAAAGCGACGTTCACGTGGCACCAAGACTCTGCATATCAGATATCAATCACAATAGACAACGACAAAAAAGTACACGACGAAATCAAACACCAC
>CALLZA010000541.1 GCA_937858165.1 uncultured Ardenticatenia bacterium | reverse complement strand
TTCGCTGGTTGGAGTGCTACAAACGATATCTAGTGGTATCTGCTGTTTTTTTTGTTTTCAAGCAGAAGACGGCATACGAGAGCTAGTACGGTCTCGTGGGCTCGGAGATGTGTATAAGAGACAGGTCGAGCGCTACGCCGGGCGCATCGACCGCTGGATCATTTGGAACGAGCCTGACATCGACGACCCCGACGCGCCGGGCCACACCTGGGACGGTGACATCGAGCAGTTCGCCCAGTTGCAGCGCGTGGCCTACCAGGCGGCCAAGACGGCCAATCCCGACGCTGTCGTCCATCTGGGTGCGTTCACCTACTTCTGGGATCCCGGCTACTTCGCCCGCTTCCTAGATGTGCTGGCCGCCGACCCCGACACGCCGGCCAATGACTTCTACTTCGACGTCGCCACGGCCCACCTCTACTTCCAGCCCAACGCCGTCTACAACGTCCTCTACGCCTTCCAGCAGGTGTTGGCCGATCACGGCCTCGACAAGCCGATCTGGCTGGTGGAAACCAACGCGCCGCCCATGGACGACCCTTACTGGGAAGTGCCCAACTGGACGCTGGCCGTGTCGCTCAATGAGCAGGCGGCGTTCATCCCTCAGGCCCTGGCTGCGGCCCTCAGCGCCGGGGCGGAGCGCGTCGCTGTCTATAAGCTGAAGGACACTGCCGGCGACCGTGCCGCCAACCCGGAGCCGTTTGGCCTGCTGCGCTGGGACGATAGCCGCCGCCCGGCGTTCGACACCTACCGTGTCGCCATCCGGTTACTGGTCGACGTGCGTGCTGCCGAACGCGAGCGCTGGGACGCGGTGGGACAGGTGCGGCTGGCGCAGCCGGGCCGGACGACAACGGTGCTCTTCGCTCGCCTGCCTGGCCGCCAGACGGCGCGTGTGCCGGCCACGGCCGACACAGCCGAGTGGGTTGATATGTGGGGGAAAGGGCAGGAGATCGAAGCCGAAGACGGCTACTTCACCGTCGAGCTGCCCGGCGCGTTGTGCCGGCAGACCATCGCCGACTACTGCATGATCGGCGGCACGACCTACTACCTCATTCAGGACAACGCGCCGGCACGCGCGGCGCAACTGGCGGCGACGCGCGCCGCGGCGGGCACACGCGCGGCCGAGACCACGCCGACGGCCACACTGCGCCCCATGGCCACCACACCGCCAACCGCTGCGCCCGCAGCGACGGCAACCGGCCTCTCGCCTACCGCGCAGCCAACAGCGACGCCAGAGGTAGTAGAGATGGAACCTGTGGGCACGGAGGCCATGGGCACGGAGGCCATGGGCACGGAGGCCATGGGCACGGAGATCGTGGGTACGGAGATCGTGGGTACAGAGGTTGTCGCCCTCCCGACTGAGGGTACAGCCGTTGGCTCAGCAGCCGGTGTTGCCGAGTTGCCTGCCGGGGGGGGCGTGGCCGACTATGGCGGCTTGATCCTGATCGGGCTAGGGCTGCTGCTGGGCGCGGCCATCATTGGCCGGCGGCGGACCGGGCGGCGACAGTAAAAAAGGGGCGTTGCCGTGCGGCAACGCCCCTCAAGAACCTGGGGTTAAGGATTCAACGATTCAACCATTTGGCTCAATGACGAACCGAATAGCCGTGCGCTCCTGATCGTCGATATCTACGTCGACGAAGGAGGGTACACAGGTAATGTTGACGCCTTCCTCGGCCAGATAGCCTTTGGCGATGACGATGGCCTTGACGGCCTGATTAACAGCGCCGGCGCCAATGGCCTGCACCTCAGCATGCTGTGACTCGCGCATGACACCGGCAATGGCGCCGGCCACGGCCGCCGTGCGAGAGCGGGCCGATACCTTGATGATGTTCACGGGTTTCGTTGTTTCTCCATTGTTCGTGTGCATTGTCTGTAGGCCCAACATGTTGCCCATCATGTTTACTCCATCGTGTGGTATGTTAATCTACGCCAATGACAAGCATACCATCAACGCTGTGTCGCCTTTTAGGTAATTATGTCCGATTCCGTCTAGTTAAATGACGGCTTGTTTTTAGGGAGCGCGATCGATTGACTGACCACGAAAGCGAATCTTTTAGCCCGCCGCCCGACGGCCGCAGCCTCGACAGTGGCCGCCGCCTCGTATTCCGCGCTGCCGGGCTGGTAGCAGCATTGGCGCTGCTCAGCCGTGGTCTCGGCCTCGGGCGCGAGATCGTCGTGCGCCAATTCCTGGGCGTCACGACGCTGGAGGCCACGGCGTTCGACATTGCCAGCCGCTTTCCGGAGGCGATTTTCCTCATCGTCGCCGGTGGGGCCATCGGCTCGGCCTTCATCCCCACCTTCGCCGCCTATCTGAGCCGCGAGGACGAGGACGGCAGCTGGCGACTGTTCTCGGCCGTCCTCAACCTGCTGACTTTGACGACGACGGCCATCTCCGTCCTGGTGATGCTCCTGGCCGCGCCTTTCGTCACCTTCTTCTACGCCGACAATATCGCCCAGCAGCCGGCGCTGCTGCCCCTGACCGTGGCCTTGATGCGCGTCATGCTCCTGTCGCCGATCATCTTCGGCATCAGCGGCATGTTAATGGCGACGCTCAACGCCCGGCAGCACTTCCTGTTGCCGGCGCTGGCCCCATCTGTCTACAACGTCGGCATCATTGCCGGCGGGCTGATCGGCGCGGCGCTGGGCGGCGGCGCGCCGCTGGCGACCGCCTGGGGGTTGGCCTGGGGCACGGTGGCCGGCGCGCTGGGCCACCTGCTGGTGCAACTGCCCGGTCTGCGCGGGCTGGGTGCGCGCTATCGCCCGCTGTTGACCGTGCGCGATCCCGGCGTGCGCCAGGTGTTGCGCCTGATGGCTCCGCGTGTGCTGGGCCTGTCGTTTAGCGAGGTCAACAAGTTCGTCATTCTGTTCCTGACCGGAACGATGACCCTGGGCGCGCTGCCGGCGCTCAACGCCGCTTTCCGCATCCTCATTCTGCCGCAGGGCATCCTGGGCCAGGCACTGGGCATCGCCGCCTTCCCGACGCTGGCGGCGCTGGCCGCCCGCGCCGCCCACCGCGAGATGCGCGCCATTGTGGCCGATTCGCTGCGGCTGGTGCTCTTCCTGGGGCTGCCGGCTACGGTGCTGCTGGCGCTGCTGGCCGAACCCTACGTGACCATCCTCTTCGAGCGCGGTCTGTTCGATGCCGAGGCGACGGCGTTGGTGGCCGCGGCGCTGGGCTTCTACGCCATCGGCCTCATCGCCCTGACGGCGCTGGAGGTGGTCGCCCGCGGCTTCTATGCCCTGAGTGACACGCTGACGCCGGTGCTGGCCGGTGGGCTGCAAATCGCCGTCATGTGGCTACTCAGCCTGTGGTTCCGCGACACGCTCTTTCCGGCCCTGGGCTGGCGGCCGTTGGGCGGGCTGGCGCTGGGCTTCAGTCTGTCCAACGTGCTGGAGGTGACGGTGCTGCTGTGGCTGCTGCGTCGCCGGCTGGGGGGGCTGGACGGCCGCGCGCTGCTCGACGGCGCGGCGCGGATGAGTGTGGCGGCGCTGGCGATGGGCGCGGCGATTGCGGCGGCGCTGGCCGTGCTGCCGGTCGGGGCGGTGTGGGCGCGGGCGCTGGTGGGCACGGCCGCCGGTGGGCTGGCCTATCTGTTGGTCTGTTGGCTGTTGCGGGTGGAGGAGTGGCGAAGGGTGGTGGGGATGGTACAGCGGCGGGTTAAGAGACCCTCTCCCTAACCTCGCCCAGGGGCGAGGGCATCCGATCCCCTCCCTGTGGGAGGCGTTAGGGGAGGGTCTGCGCCGCAGCCAAACACCCTCTCCCACGGGGCGAGGGACACCATAGAGAAACAAAAAACCGGCCTGGTGGCCGGGGAGAGGCAGGAAAAGCATCCTGCCCTACAGGGCAATGGGGCGCTAGTTGCCCGCCGCCGCCGCGGCGTCGTTCATCGTCGCTGCAGCCTGGCCCAGCAGTTCGCCGTTGACCCAGATCTCCAGCGAGTACTTGCCTTCCTGGAACCCCTCTTCCGGGCTGAGGTAGATGTAGCCGGGGCCGTCGTCGCCATAGGCCCACAGCTCGTTGCCGCCGTCGATGACCTCGCCGTTGTGACGCCACACCCAGGCCCACTCCATGCCGTCGGCCATGTCATCGTAGGAGAAGGTCGCGTAAAGGGTGTAGAACCCCTCGCCGAAGATGCTGGCCGGGCTGATGGCTTGGTACTCGTCGGTGACGGCGTTGGAGAGGGCAACCTGTCCCAGCTCGGTCGTCGGCAGCAACGCCACCTGCGGCTCGAAACGGTCGAAAGCGGCAGGTAGTTCGGGGGAGAGGGCCGCAGCCTGGTCGCTGTTGAGCAGGAAGTTGGCGACCCCGCCGCTCTGGGCCGAGGCCATGTTGGCCTCTTCGGCCGCCAGTTCGGCGGTCGAGGGTTGGGCAAAGAACTCGCGGTCTTCTTCGGAGATGGGCTTGGCGTCGGTGATGAGGGCCATGCGCACCGTCGGATCGTCAGGCGTGCGCCAGCCGTAGACGCCGATGGCTCCCGACAGCACCAACAGCACGAAGCAGATGGACAGATAGGACTGCATCCGCTTGGCGGCCTGCTGGCGCATAAAGAAATAGGGCGACCGCTTGGTAGCCCGCCACAGCTTCAGCGACAGCAATAGCGCCAGCGTAGCGAATACCAGCAGCAACCCTAAGAGCCAGGGTAGTATGGTTCCAGACAGCAGCAGATTGAGACTACTCAAACAATTCCTCTTCCAGATTCACTGCACATTATAGGCATCGGCTCGGCAGATGGCAAGCATTTACGGCCGCCCCCGGCCCCTAATGGGTAGCAATGCCCCTGTTTTGCCGCCGTCCTGCCACATATAGGCCATTTTTCGATGAGTAGCAGATAAGTGAAAAAGCTAACAAACGACTATTTTCACCTCATTCGCCGCCAGCATGAAGGGCTGAAACTCCGTCTCCTGCAAGAACTGTCGGATGGATGCGCCTAACGCCAGGTCACCCCGACGCACACGCTCGCCATAAATGGCCCGCCAGCGGGTGCGCGCGTCTTGGGCGGCGCGGAACTCCACCAGGGCCATCTCCGCCTCCGGCCCGGCCTCGGCCAAGAAGCCGGAGTCGAAGAAGGCCCGCTCGGCCGCCGCCCGATCATAGACCACCCGCGCGATCTCCGCCCGCCAGCCGCGCTGCCCATCCCACGTGACGCGACCGTAACTCGCCCGCCCGGCGCCGTCGCCGGGCAGGCCAACCGAGCCGGTGTTCATGACCTGTGTCCCGTCGAGAATGCGCTGGTGGGGGACGTGGGTGTGGGCGGTCAGAAAGATGGCCGCGCCGGGGACGATCTTGCGCCGTGCCTCCTCATCGGTCGTGAACGGGTAAATGCCGGCGCGGTTGCCCAGCGGCGAGGCGTGCATGGCGACGAGGCGTGTGCCGTCGGGGGCGAGCCACTCCCAGCGCTCCGGTAGGGCGGCCAGCGTCGCCAGGGTGGTGGCCGCCGCGTCGCCGCCCATTTGCTGGTAGGTCCACTCGCTGAGGCGGATCAGGTCATAGGCTGGGCCGTGGCGTGGCCCAGCGTAGCCGCACCACTCGGCGACGTACTCCTCGTGGTTGCCGCGCAGCACGAGCCAGCCGTCGGCCGCTGCCCGTTGCGCCACGTACTGCCAGCAGGCAACGTTGCTTGGCCCGCTGTTGACCACATCGCCGTTGACCAGCACCTTATCCGGCCGCCAGGCGTCGATGTCGTCGGCCACGGCCGCCAACGCCGGCCAGTTGCCGTGGATGTCGGAGAGGACGGCGAGCTTCATGTCAATTAGGAATTAAGAATTAGGAATTAGGAATTGAGAGCACTCTGAATTCCTAATTCCTAATTACTCCTGCCACCATGGTTTCCGCTTCTCCAAAAACGCGCTCATCCCCTCTCGACCTTCGTCGCTGGCGCGGCGTCGGGCGATGGTCTCGGCGGTGTAGTCGCGGGTGCTCTCCTTGGGGCGGAAGGCGACAGTGTGGATGAGTTCCTTGACCGTGGCCTGCGCACCGGGGGCGGCCTGGAGCAGCTGGCCGACGCGCTCAGCCACGGCCGCGTCGAGCGCGTCCTCGCCCACGACGTGGTGAACCAGGCCGATGGCCTGGGCGCGGCGGGCGTCAAAGCGCTCGCCGGTCAGGAACAGCTCGCGGGCCGCGCCGGGGCCGATCTTGGCCAGTACGAAGGGAGAGATGACGGCCGGGGCGATGCCCAGCCGCGCCTCGCTAAAGGCGAACACCGCCCGTTCGACGGCCACAACGATGTCGCAGCAGCTAACAAGTCCTGCGCCGCCGCCGATGGCCGGGCCGTTGACGCGGCCGACGACCGGCCGCGGGCAGCGATCGATGGCCAGCATCAGGTCGAAGATGGCCCGACCGTCGGCCACGTTCTGGTCGAAGGTGTAGTCGGCCGCGGCGCGCATGGCCGCCAGGTCGGCCCCGGCGCAGAAGGAACGGCCGCGGCCGGTCAGCACCACGGCGCGCACGTCGTCGCGCGCCGGCAGATCGTTAAAGATGTCGGTCAGCGCGGCGACGATGGCCGGGTTCATGGCGTTGTGGAGATCGGGCCGGTTGAGCGTCACGGTTAGGACGCTGCCCGCTAGCTCCTGAGTGACGGGGGCGTTGGGGTCGCTCATAAGTAATCCTTGGGCCTACCTGTACCCATCGGGCGCGTGTGGATCACAACCTTACCATAGTCGCCCACATAACAGTAGGGGCAGGTCTCAGACCTGCCCCTACATTCGACAATCACCGCCTGACGATGGATGCGGTCTAATCGCCCAACGCCTGGGCCGGCCGCGGGGTGGGCGACGGCTGCTGGGGCGCGGCGGCCGGCGGCAGGTTGGCGACGGGCGCGCCGGGGGTGCTGGGCGGGCTAACCTGCCCATTGGCGGCCGACGGCGCGTTCATCAACTTCTCGAAGGCCGCTCGGTCTAGCGTCTCCACGTCGATGAGCGTCGTCGCCAGGTGAACCATCTGATCGTGGTTCTGACTGATGATGGTTTTCGCCCGGGTGTAGGCCTCTTCCAGGATACGCTTGACCTCGGCGTCGATGATCTGGGCGGCTTCCTCGCTATAGTCGCGGCCGCTGCTGAACCAACCCATCTCGCGACCAACGAACGGACTGCCGGAGCCACCGCCATAAGTGGGCAGCCCCAGCCGGTCAGACATGCCGTACTCCATCACCATCGCCCGCGCCAGACGTGTTGCCTGTTGCAGGTCGCCCCCGGCGCCGGTGGTGACGCGGCCGAAGAAGTGCTCCTCGGCCGCCCGCCCGCCCAGCGCCATGGCGATCTGGTCTTCGAAGAACTCGCGGCTGTGGACAGCGCGGTCTTCGGGCAGGGACATGACGTAGCCGCCGGCTCGGCCGCGGGGCACAATGGTGATCTTCTGCACCGGGTCGGTGTTGGTCAGGAAGAAGCTGACGACGGCGTGGCCCGCCTCATGATAGGCCACGGTCATCTTGTCGTCTTCGCTCATCACGCGGCTCTGGCGCTCCGGCCCCATGACGACGCGGTCGAAGGCGTCCTGGAACTCCAGCAGGCCGATAGTGCGCTTGCTGCGCCGCGCGGCAAAGATGGCCGCCTCGTTGATCAGGTTCTCCAAATCGGCCCCGGAGAAGCCGGCCGTCAGGCGCGAAATGTCCTTAAAGCTGACGTCGCTGGCGATCGGCTTGCCGCGGGCGTGGACGGCTAGAATCTTCTCGCGCCCGGCAACGTCGGGCAAATCGACAAAGACCTTGCGGTCGAAGCGACCCTGTCTCTTATACACATCTGACGCTGCCGACGAGCGATCTAGGGTAGGTCTCGGTGGGCGCCGGATCATTAAAAAAAAAAAGAGAACAAAAAAAAGAAAAAAAAAAACGTAGAGAACAATAGAAGACAAAG
>CALLZA010000540.1 GCA_937858165.1 uncultured Ardenticatenia bacterium | reverse complement strand
TTGGTATATGGACGTGACGTGATTGTATTTGGCAGAGTTGTGGTTTTTTCGGCGAGGTAGGGATGTTTTTGTGTTTTAGACGTGCTGTGATGTTAGGTCATGTGTATCTTTAGTTTTTTTTTTTTCAAGCAGAAGACGGCATACGAGATCTAGTACGGTCTCGTGGGCTCGGAGATGTGTATAAGAGACAGCCTTCCTGCCGCGCAGCCAGGTGGACGAAGAGCGCTGGGTGTCGGTGGGTGCGGCCGCGCCGGTCGTCGGTGACCTGCCGCCGATAGAGGTCTACAAGATCGGCGATAGCTACTTCGTGCTCGACGGCAACCACCGTGTCAGCATCGCCCGCCGGCAGGGGGTGGTGTACATCGACGCCTACATCACCGAAGTGCGTACCCGCGTCCCGCTGCCGGTCGGCGCGCGGCCCGACGATCTCATCGTGGCCGCCGAATATGCCGCTTTTCTGGAGCAGACGCGCCTCGACATCACCCGTGCGGGCATGGACATGCGCGTCAGTGTGCCCGGCCAGTATCACCACCTGGAGAACCACATCGAGGCCTTTCGTTACCGGTTGGAGAGCGAGAACGGCAGTGAACTACCCTTCGACGAGGCCGCTGCGGGCTGGTACGACGCGGCTTATCTGCCCCTGGTCGAGGCGATTCGCGAACAGGGCGTCCTGCGCTACTTCCCCGGCCGCACGGAAACCGACTTCTTCGTCTGGCTGGCGCGTCATCGCGCCGAACTGGAGCACGAGCTGGGCTGGCAGATCAGCCCCGAAGTGGCCGTGGCCCGCTTGTTGCCCAAGGCCCAGGCCAGCGAACGCGCCTCGACCCGCCAGCCGTCGCCCCTGCGCCGCCTGACGCAACTGGTTGTCCCGGATCGACCGGCTGTGCCGGCCGTCTCCTGGGCGGGCGAGCGCCTGGTGGCCCGCTACTCCGATCACCTGTTCGCCAACATTCTGCTCCCGCTCGCTCTCGACAGAATGGACGCCGCTGCGCTCGGCCCGGCGCTAGAGCGGGCGGCGCGCCTATCGGTGACCGAAGGGGCGCAGTTATGCGCGCTGGTCGTCGGCAGTGCGCCGGCGGAATCGGACGCGCTGCGCGAGTTGCGGGCGCGCCTGGAACGGGAGCGGCAAGAGCGCGGGCTGGTGGCCCGGCTCGATATAGAGCGCGGCGAGCCGACGCAACGGACCATCGAATTGGCTTATCTCAACGACCTGGTCGTTCTCGACCGCGGCTTCAACCGCGCCTCGGCCGATAAGCCCGGGCCCACAGCCGAGGCGCAACGTATCCTGAAACAGGCCCACCGCCCGATCCTGTTCATGGCCGAGAACGATGCCCCGCCCGTCCCACAGCGCGCCCTGGTGGTGCATGACACGCGTCGCCACCTGGACGAAGCGGTCTTCCTGGCCGCCTATGTGGCCGAGCGCTGGCAGGCGGCGCTGGTCGTGCTGCCCATCAGCAACGGGCGCAACACGGCCGCGCTAACGGCGCGCGTCGACGACTATCTAACGCTGCACGAAGTCAGCGCCCACTTTCTGGAGCCGGTACGGGCAACGTCGGCCTTGCCCGAAGCGATCATCACCGCGGGCAGCGAGGTCACCGCTGACTTGATCATCTTGCCCGGCCCCGGGCCGGGCCACGGCCAGCACCGCCACCCGCGCCTTGATGAGACCATTGTCGCCGTCTTGCGCCGCTGGTCGGGGGCGGTGCTGGTCGCCAGTTAATTGCGCACCCAAATGAGGAGGAGAACCCAATGAGTGTGGAATGGTACAAGCTGACCGCTGAAAACGCACTGCAACAGGTCGGCAGCACGGCTGATGGGCTACACGGTGACGAGGCCGCCCGCCGGTTGGCGCAAAATGGCCCCAACGAGCTGGTCGCAAAGGCCCAGCGCTCGAAATGGAACATCTTGCTGGAGCAGTTCAAAGGCATCCTGACGGTCCTGCTAGTCATTGCCGCAATCATCTCCGTGGTCCTGGGGGATTGGATCGAAGCAATTGCCATTCTCATCATCGTCGTTCTCAACGGCGTGCTCGGCTATACGCAGGAGTCACGCGCCGAACAGTCGATGGAGGCGCTGAAGCGTATGGCCGTGCCCATCGTCCGCGTGCGGCGCGACGGCCAACTACGCGAGGTGTCGGCCCGCGAGCTCGTGCCCGGCGATGTGGTGATTCTGGAAACGGGCAACATCGTCCCTGCCGACGGCCGCGTCCTGTCCAGCGCCAACCTGCGCGTAGAGGAGGCGGCGCTAACCGGCGAGTCTGAACCAGTGGACAAAGATGTGGGGCTTGTCTTCGACAGCGACAAGGCGTTGGGTGACCGGCGCAACATGCTTTACAGCGGCACCATCGTCAACTATGGCCGCGGCGAGTTCGTTGTTACCGGCACGGGCATGAACACTGAGTTGGGCCACATCGCCCGGATGCTCCAATCGGTCGAGGAAGACGCCACACCGCTGCAAGCCCGCCTCGACTGGCTGGGGCGCGTCCTGGCCTACGCCGCCCTGGCCCTTGTCGTCGTCATCATCGGCATTGGCCTGTTGCGCGGCACGTCCGACGTTGAAGAGCTGCTGCTGACGGCGGTCAGTCTGGCCGTGGCTGCCGTGCCCGAAGCACTGACGGCCGTCGTCACCATCGCCCTGTCGCTCGGCGCCCAGCGGATGCTCAAACGCCAGGCGCTCATCCGCCGCCTGCCGGCCGTGGAGACGCTCGGCTCGGTGACGGTCATCTGCTCCGACAAGACGGGCACGCTGACCCTCAATCGCATGACCGTTCAGGTCGTCGACATCGCCAACCACATGTTTCGCTTCGTCCACAACGAGCAGACGAACCGGCTGGAACTGGAGCGACAGGCAGGCGAGGGGCCGGCACGGGTGGCCGAGCCGGGGATTGATCTGCTGCTCGTCGGCGGGGCGCTCAACAGTGACGCCACGTTGAGCGACGAGGACGGCCTGGCCATCGGCGACCCGACCGAGGCTGCCCTGGTCAGCGCCGCGGCGCTGGGCGAGTTGCGCAAGCCGGAGTTGGAGCGCGCCTTCCCGCGCGTGGCCGAGGTGCCGTTCGACTCCGTGCGTAAGCGCATGACCACACTGCACCGCTCGCCGCGCACAATGGCGGAGATGCCGGCCGCGCTGGCCTCCGTCTGGCAGGACCTGGTCGATCCCAGCCGACCCCTGCCGCCCTACGTCGCATTTACCAAGGGGGCGATCGACGGGCTGCTGTCCATCGCCAAAAACGTTTGGGTCGAGGGCAACATCCATCCGCTGGACGACGAGTGGCGACAGCGCATCATGGCGTCCCACGACCAGATGGCGGCACAAGGAATGCGCGTCCTGGGCGTGGCTCTGCGGCCGTGGGAGCGCGAGCCGGACGAGACGACCGAGAAAGCGATGGAGCGCGACCTGACGCTCATCGGCATGTTCGGCCTCATCGACCCGCCGCGGCCGGAAGTGCGCGATGCCGTGGCCCAATGCCGCGCCGCCGGCATCCGCCCCGTCATGATCACCGGCGATCACCCTCTGACTGCCCGTCACATCGCCCAGCAGGTCGGCATCACCGAAAATGATCGCTTCCTGACCGGCCAGGAGCTTGATCGACTGTCACCCAGCGAGCTGGAAGACCGGGTGCGCGAGGTGTCGGTCTTCGCCCGCGTCTCGCCGGAGCATAAGCTCAAGCTCATCGACGTCTTCCAGCGCCAGAACAACATCGTCAGCATGACCGGTGACGGCGTGAACGACGCTCCGGCGCTGAAGAAGGCCGACATCGGCGTGGCGATGGGCATCACCGGCACCGATGTGGCCAAGGGCGCGGCCGAGATGGTGCTGCTTGACGACAACTTCGCTACTATCGTCGCCGCCGTCGAAGAGGGGCGCATCATCTACGACAACATCCGGCGCTTCATCAAGTATCTGCTGACCTGCAACGTCAGCGAGATCGCCGTGATGCTCATTGGGCCGCTGCTGGGGATGCCCCTGCCCCTGCTGCCGCTGCAAATCCTGTGGATGAACCTGGTGACTGACGGGCTGCCGGCGCTGGCGCTGGGCATCGAGCCGCCCGAGAAAGACGTGATGAACCGGCCGCCCTATTCGGCCACGGAGAGCGTCTTCGGCCGCGGCATGCCCCGCTTCATCATCGTCTTCGGCGTCGTGCTGAGCGTCATCGCCCTGGGCGCAGCCTACGGGTTGTGGTCCAGCGGCGACGGGGCGTGGCAGACGGCGCTGTTCACGACGCTCGTCTTCGCCCAGTTGGCGATGGCTCTGGCCGTGCGCTCCGAAGAGCAGTCGCTGTTGCGTATTGGATTGTTGAGCAACAAGCCGATGCTGCTGGCCATCGTGGTGACCATCGCTCTGCAACTGGTGTTGGTCTACTGGGGGCCGGCGCAGCGCATCTTCCGCACCACAGCCCTGACCCCCCGCGACCTGGCGCTGTGCTTCGGGCTGGGGATGACGGTGCTGATCATCGTCGAGGTGTGGAAGGCGGTGGCGCGATCGCGTCACCGCTAGTCCCGGCGCGACGCACTTCAGAAAGTGTGTCACGCCTTCTTTCAGCCGCCACACGTCTCAGAAGGTGCATCCCACTTCAGAAAGTGGGATGCACCAGGACTAGGCCACGTTCGGCGCGAAGGCCGACAGGAACGCCGTTGGGATACGGCACGGCCGCCCCGTGGCCAGATCGACAAAGACCCATAACACGTGGGCGCGGGCCAGCAGCGCGCCGTCGGTGACGCGAGTGATGCCATAGTGGCGCACGGCTGTGGCCCGCTTCACGTCGGAGATGAACGTCGTCACTTCCAGCTCATCGTCCATCAAGGCCGGTTCGCGGTACTCGATGCGATAACGCCGGGCGACGATGCCGATACCCTCGGCCATCAGCCGCGACAGGGGCCAGCCGTGGGCCACGGCCACGGCGACGTTGCACTCCTCGACGTAGGCCAGGTAGTTGGCGTTGTTGACGTGCTGCGCCGGGTCGATGTCGCGCCACTCGACGCGACGGCGGACGCGGAAGATGCCCGGCGGCGGTGGTGGAGCGGCGGGGAAGGGTTCGCGCCGCTCGCCGGCGGCCACACCGGGATGGTGAAAGGCGGCGACCATCTCCGGGGGGATAGTCACCGGGCGCAACGTGGCGCTGTCGAGCAGCACCCACTCCGACGAGGCCGTGGCCACCGGCTCGCCGCTGCCGGCCAGGCGCAGGGCGTAGTCGCGCCGCGAACGCACGCGCCGGAAGTCGCCCACCCACGTCTTGACGATGACCGTGTCGCCATAGACTAGCGGCCGCAGGTAGGTGATGTCCGTCTCGCGCACCAACCACTGCCGGCCGATGGCTTCATAGCGGGCCACGTCGTAGCCGACGGCGGCGGAGGCGTCGAAGGCCGTCTCCTGCATGTAGCGCAGGTAGTGGGCGTGGTTGACGTGGCCGTAGGCGTCGCACTCATAGTGGCGCACGCGAAACGGCCGCTCCAGGTAGGTGACAGGTGATTGTGTCGAGTCAATCATGATTGGGGAAATAGCTCACGCCAAGGCGCAAAGAAGGCAAAGGCGCAAAGGAAGAGAGTAAGATAGCCCTGTTCTCTTCTTCCATTGCGCCTTTGCCCCTTAGCGCCTTGGCGTGCTCTCTTTTGCCTTGGCTCGTTCTACTTCGACCAGCGCGGCGTCGTAGCGACCGGCCAGTTCGATCAGGTAGTCGTGGAACTCGGCCCAGTGCGCGGCGATAGTGCCGGCGGCCTGGCCCGCTTCCGGTGTCTTCTGGCGGCGCGCCCCGCGGAAGATGGCCCGCGCCAGCCCGCCAATGCGGCTGCGCGCCTGTTGGACGATCTCTCCCGCCAGGTTCAGTAGCGGGCTGGTCTGCGTCGTCTCCAGCACGCGGTGGAGGGCAGCGGCGGCCAATTCGGCCTGCGCCGGGCGATCGAGGTCGCCGCGGCCGATGGCGTAGTCGAGCAGGAAGGCGCGATGCCAGTAGTAGCTCAGCTTCTCGCTGGTGTCGTAGACGGTCAGGATGTAGACCAACGTGCGCCACAGGTTGCGAATGAGGTACACCACCGCCTGCCCCGGCCATAGCAGGCAGCCGGGCCACCACGTCGCGCGCTGGCGGTTGACCGCGCGAATGGATCGGACGGGCAGCGCGCGGCCGCGCCGCCGGGCGATGTCGCCGGGCATCCGGCGGCGGAAGTACGTCTCCAGCAGCCCGTCGACGAACGGGATGGGTAGCAGCAACGACAGCCCGGCAAAGGTGGCGTCGGCGTAGATGAGCCAGTCGAAGTCGGTGGGGATGGGAGCGGAGGAAGTCCCTCTTCCTACCCCTCGCCCAGGGGGCAAGGGGATGCGATTGCCCTCCCCTGGGGAAGGGTTAGGGGAGGGGGTCTGATTCTCACTCACGCCTGCTTCTCCTGGTGGAGATGGGCCAACAGGGCGTAGAGGCCGATGATCGTCTTGCTGTCGCGGAAGCGTCCCTCGTTCAGCATGCGCGTCACCTCAGCCAGTGGCAGGCGCACGACGGCGATCTCTTCGGTCGCTTCAGGGTGCGCGCCGACGTAGGTCAAATCGAAGCCCAGATAGACGACGATGCGCTCGGTGCTGAAGCCGGGCGAGACGAAGAAGTCGGCCACCTGAACCAGCCGCCCGGCGCGATAGCCGGTCTCCTCCTCCAGCTCGGCCCGCGCCCGGGCCATCACGTCATCGTCGGCCGCCTCGCGCTTGCCGGCGGGAATCTCCAGCAGATCCTCCTCCACGGCCACGCGCGGCTGCTGCACCAGCAGAACGCTCGGCCCCATCGTGTCGTCGTCGCCCGGCTGGGGTGTCAGCAACGGCACAACAGCCACGCCGCCGGCGTGTTCAACGATGTCAAAGTCTACCGCTTCGCCGTTGTCCATTCGCACCCGACCACTTTTGACGGTTAGGATGCTACCCTCGTAGACCGTTTTCTTCTCTAGCCAATGCACCATTAGAGGCCCGCCTTACGATCCACAGATTCAACAGAGGAAACTCTGTGGTTGCTCTCTCTATCAGACAGTTCGTACCTTGATGTCGCCCACGAACTGCGTCAACTCGAAGCGCACCCGCCGCTCCAACCCCTTGTAGCCGTCGCTGCGCCAGTGGACGGGGGCCAGGAAGCTATCCTCCTCGCTGCCGCCGTCGACCTTGAGTGAGGTGACGAACGACGCCAGGTCAAGGGCCAGCCCAACGTCGGCCGTAACGATGATCTCCACGTCGTTGACGAAGCCGAAGGCGCGCACCAGCGTCTCGCCGGGCGGAATGTCGGCCTTGGTCAGGTCGAACGTGCCGTCGAGAACGAAAGACCAGTGCTCCTCGTTGATCAGCGCCCATGGGTCGGAGCGCTCAAGCTCGTTGATGAAGGCCACGTGGCTGCGGGTGTCCGCTCCGACCATGCGCGGCCGAACGAGGACGAAGACGCCCAGGGCGATGAGGCCCAGCGGGAAGCACATCGCCCATAGGTCGAAGTGAAACAAATTGCCAAGCAGCAGAAGGCTGCCGGCGATCATCAGCAGCGCGCCGATGAGCGCCATGCCCTGGTTGCGCATGAGTGCCTCTCCTTGCTGTCTCTTATACACATCTCCGAGCCCACGAGACCGTACTAGATCTCGTATGCCGTCTTCTGCTTGAAAAAAAAAAAAACCCCCCCCCACCCCCCCCCCGCCGGCGTGACGCAACAGCTCACCAGCCGCATCACAGCATAGCAGCGCACGACTAGGATAAGGATCATAGCGTGCACAGACAATTCAGCCCGATAACACGATACACACAGACAGTTCAGGCGCACTTCGTCGAGCCCTCAACGAACTAGACGCTAGTGTCAGTCA
>CALLZA010000539.1 GCA_937858165.1 uncultured Ardenticatenia bacterium | reverse complement strand
TCATCTATCTGTTGACTGTTATCATTGCTTTACGCTGTGTGTTGCAATGTCTAATTGTTGTTGTCATTGTCTACATTTGTGGTGCCTGTCGTCGTTGTCGTTTGTTTTTTTTTTAATGATACGGCGACCACCGAGATCTACACTAGATCGCTCGTCGGCAGCGTCAGATGTGTATAAGAGACAGATATTGAGGACGGTGTCCATCATGCCGGGCATGGAGAACTTGGCGCCGGAGCGGCAGGAGACGAGCAGCGGGTTCTCAGTGCCGCCGAAGGTCTTGCCGGTCAGCTTTTCGATCTCCTTCACCGCGGCCAATTCCTGCTCCCACATTCCGGGCGGAAAGTTGTTGCCCTCGGCCAGGTAGGCGTTGCAGGCTTCGGTGGAGACGGTGAAGCCGGGGGGAACGGGGATGCCCTGGCGGGTCATGTCCATCAGGCCGGCGCCCTTGCCGCCCAACAGGGCGCGCACGCCCTCCCATTGCCCGCCAACGGTTGCTTCGGCTTCCTTTACCTCGCCGAACAGATAGACCCACTTCTTGTTTGTGGGCAGGGGTTTATGACCATTGCCGCCGGTCTGGGCGGTCACAGGTGTGGTCAACAGTTGTTCCGACATGTGTGATCTCCTCAAAACTGTTAGACTGTGGCGACCCGCGACGAGCCGACCACGACAGAGTAAAAGGGTTCGTTGTCAATCCGTAGCCATTCTAAGGAGTAAGCCGCGGCGGGGTTAGTGACAATTTGCACCTGAATGGCTGACAAAAGTCATGCGATGGTCGCCCTTTTGGTATGCCAGTCCGCTTTCGCTATACTTAGGACGATATGACCCAGATGCTGCGGCTGATGCTCGTCGATGACCACGAAGTTGTGCGCCTTGGAATGCGTGCTCTACTGGAGCGCCACCCGTCGTTCAGTGTCGTGGGCGAGGCGTCCAGCGAGGAGGAGGCCGTCGCTATGGCGCTGGAGCTTACGCCGGACCTGGTCTTGATGGACATCCGTCTGGCGGGCGGCAGCGGCATCGAGGCGTGCCAGAAGATCAAGGAACTGCTGCCGGAGACGAAGGTGATCATGCTGACCTCCTTCGCCGAGGACGAACTGCTCTTCGCCGCCATTCGCGCCGGGGCTACCGGCTATCTGCTGAAGCAGATCGCCGGCGGCGACGTGGTGCGGGCCATCGAGGGCGCGGCGCGTGGCGAGTCGATGCTCGACCCGTCGCTGACGCAGCGTGTCTTCTTCGAGGTGCGGCGGTCTATTAAGAAGGAAGAGGCCGTCGCCTTCCAGGACTTGACCGCGCAAGAACGACAGGTACTGTCGCTCATCGCCGCGGGCAAAACGAACCGCGAGATCGCCACGGAGCTATTTCTTAGCGAAGGAACGGTGCGCAACTACGTCAGTAGCATCCTTTCCAAGCTGGGCGTCTCCAATCGGGCTGAGGCCGCTGCCTACGCTATCAAACACCATCTGCAAGATCACATTTAGTCTCATCGATGCGCTCCATGAGTGACGAACCTGTGCTGCCGATCGACGACAATTTTGCCCGCCGAGCGCTGGCCGCGCTGAACCAGTCCGCGTTGGCTATCGCCGGCGAGTTGGACGTCGATAAGGCTGTCTCTTATACACATCTCCGAGCCCACGAGACCGTACTAGATCTCGTATGCCGTCTTCTGCTTGAAAACAAAAACATAAACACATACACGTTCTACCACATATCTCACACCATGAACTCACGCTGCACATAACTACCATATAA
>CALLZA010000538.1 GCA_937858165.1 uncultured Ardenticatenia bacterium | reverse complement strand
GGCGATCTCTTCGCCGCCCTTGTAGACCACCACCCCGCCGCCGACCTCGCCCAGCCGGTTGGCGGCGCGGGCCATGTCGGCCGCGTCCGTGCCGACGACGATCATGTGGTGGCTGTCGTGAGCCACCGTGCTGGCCACGGCGCAGGGCACGTTAAAGCCGAAGCCGCCGACGAAACCGTTGACCACGCCGCCCGTCGCCCGGTGGCGCTCCACCAGGGCGATGCGGCATACGTCTTGCGCCAAGTCCGGCTGGATCACGCCGTCCACGACCGGCAACGTCGCCTCCAACGCCTTGGTCGGGGCCTGGTTCTCGACGACGCCGATGACGCGGACTCGGATCGCCGACGGCCGACGGCCGTCGGCGGTCACGTCGAAGTCCCCCGCCGCCAGCCGCTTCCCCAACTTCACCGTCCCTACGGCAAACTCAGGATAGCTGTAGGGCGGAATACTCACCGTGATGCGCCCCTTCTCGGCCACCACTTCCCCCCCGGCGATGACCATCTCGATCGGTAGCGCCGTCAGGTCGCCGGTGATGACGATGTCGGCGCGGCGGCCGGGAGTGATGCTGCCGATCTCCCGCTCCAGGCCGAAGTGCTGGGCCGTATTGAGGGTGGCCATCTGGATGGCCGTCATCGGCCGCAGCCCACCGGCGATGGCGTGGCGCACGACGCGATCCATGTGCCCCTCGCCGACCAGCGTGCCGGAGTGGGAGTCGTCGGTGCAAAGGATGAAGTTGCGGCTGTCCAGCCCCAGCTCGGTAATGGCCTTGATCTGCGCTGCCACGTCGTGCCAGGCGGAACCGTAGCGCAGCATCGCCCGCATCCCCTGGCGCACGCGGGCCACGGCGTCCTCCAGCCGCGTGCCCTCGTGGTCGTCGGCCGGGCCACCGGCGACGTAGCCGTGGAAGGGGCGGCCGAGGTCGGGCGAAGCGTAGTGACCGCCGATGACCTTGCCGGCGCGGGCTGTGGCTGCCATCTCGGCGTGCATCCTTTCGTCGCCGCTGAACACACCCGGGAAGTTCATCATCTCCCCCAGGCCAACGATGCCCGGCCAGGTCATCGCCTCGGCCACCTCGTCCGGGCCAATGCTGGCGCCGGGCGTCTCCAGCCCCGGCGCGCTGGGCACGCAACTGGGCATCTCGACGTAGATGTTGATCGGCAGCGTCGCCGCCTCGTCGTGCATCAGGCGCACGCCGGGCAGGCCCAGCACGTTGGCGATCTCGTGCGGGTCGATGAACATGCTCGTCGTGCCATGAGGGATGACGGCGCGGGCGAACTCGGTCACGGTGACCATGCCACTCTCGACGTGCATGTGGGCGTCGCACAGGCCGGGGACGAGGTAGCGCTGTTTGGCCTCGATGATGCGGGTGCTAGGGCCGATGCAGTGGCTCGCGTTCGGGCCGACGTAGGCCACTCGCCCGGCGACGATGGCTACGTCCGTGCCGGGCAGAATCTCGCCGCTGTGGACGTTGACCCAGCGGCCATTGCAGATCACGGTATCGGCCGGTTGGCGGCCCATGGCTACGGCGACAAGGGATTGGGTAAGGGTTGGGGAAGCGGGTTGTGTCATGACATACCACCTGTAAGGTGGTTGCATTGTAGCCCGACGCCCCCAACAGCGCACGCCGCGTCATGTAGCGCGGGTTGCTTTACCCGCGTTTTCTACGCCGCGCGCACAGCGCGGTTAAAGCCACTCACGCTACAGACCTAAGCCTGCTTCTCGCGCGCGGATGGCCGCCTGTGTCCGGTCGGCCACTTGTAGCTTGTTGAAGATGTTGGAGGCGTGGTTGCGAACGGTCTTGAGGCTAATCGATAACTCGTCGGCGATCTGGGCGTTGGAGCGACCGCGGGCGATGAGGGTCAGCACCTCCCGCTCGCGCTCGGTCAACTCCGGGAAGGTTGCGCCGTGAGCGGCCTGGGGCGAGGCCGGCCCGGCGGCAAAGTAGTCCATCAGCCGGGCGGCGATGGTGGGACTGAAGATCGCTTCCCCCTGGGCCACGGCCTGCAAGGCGCGGGCGATCTCCCCCTCTTCGGCGTCCTTCAGCACGTAGCCCCGCGCCCCGGCCTTCAGGGCGGCGAAGACCGATTCGTCATCCTCGAACAGTGTAACGACGAGGATGCGCGCCTCCGGCCACTCGCCGGTCAGGCGGCGGATGGCCGACAGCCCGCCCCCCTCCGGCATCTGCAAGTCCATCAGGATCACGTCGGGCCGCAACGCCAACGCCATTTCGACGGCCGACGCGCCGCTGGTCGCCTCGCCGACGACGTCCGTCTCCGGCAGCGAGTTGAGCAGCGTTCGCAACTGTCTCTTATACACATCTCCGAGCCCACGAGACCGTACTAGATATCGTATGCCGTCTTCTGCTTGAAAAAAAAAAGACGACCCACCACCAGCTCGACGAATAGGA
>CALLZA010000537.1 GCA_937858165.1 uncultured Ardenticatenia bacterium | reverse complement strand
TTACTCGAGGTGTGGTTGATGTGTTATCAATGCCTCACGTGCTAGTTGAGACTCTATAGGTGTTTGGTCGTGTATTAGTGATATGTAGCTGAGTGCGTTGTTGTTAGTCAGGGTTTTTTTTTTTTCAAGCAGAAGACGGCATACGAGATCTAGTACGGTCTCGTGGGCTCGGAGATGTGTATAAGAGACAGGAGGCCTACCGCGACGAGTATCCTGGCGGGCGCTACCACGAGCCGATGGATGAGGCTGACTACACCGCCGACCTGGCCGGGCCCCACTTCGACCGCGGGCTATTCAAGGTGGCCTGGGCCGGCGACGAGGTGGCCGGGCAGGTCATCCCGCTCATTGAGCGCGGCCGGGCCGAAATCTACGAGGTCAGCGTCCGGCCAGCCTACCGGCGGCGCGGTCTGGGCCGGGTGCTGCTGACGCAGGCGCTACTCGACCTGCGGGCGCGGGGCGTAACAACCGTCCGGCTGCATACAATGGCCGAGTTTCCGACACGGGCCGTCGATCTCTATCACAGCCTGGGCTTTGAGACGGTGAAGACGTTTCCGCGCTATCGCAAGGCGAGTTAATGTAGCGCGGGTCGCTTTGCCCGCGCCTGATAAGGACAGAAGAGGCGGGTAGGCAACCCGCTCCATAGGGGACGGAACCATGGACAAAGCCATCCGCGACCGCTACAGCGACGCCATCCTCCACGAGGCCATGGCCCGCTACGCCATCACCGCCGACCGGCTCGAACCGGGCGACGGCTTTGAGAGCTTCATCTACCGTTTTCAGCGCAACGGCGCGCCGGCCATCTTGCGCATCACCCACTCCTTGCGCCGGTCGCCGGAGCTGATTCGCGGCGAGGTAGACTGGATCAACTACCTCGCCGCGGGCGGGGCGACGGTGGCTGGGGCGCTGCTGTCGGCGCGCGGCGAGCTGGTGGAGGGGATAGACGATGGGCAGGGTGGGTACTTCCTGGTCACCGCGTTTGCCTTTGCGCCCGGTCGGCCGCCGGGCGAAGTGGGCTGGACGCCGGCGCGCTATGAGCGCTACGGTCGGCTTATTGGCCTCATGCACGCGCTGACCAAGGACTACGCCCCGCCCGCTCCGGCCTGGCGGCGGCCGTCGTGGCCAGCGGTGTTCGCCGACGAGTTACGTGGCCTGCTGTCCGGGCGCGATGAGATTATCCACAGCCGCTATCAGGAACTGACACGCCACATCGAGCGCTTGCCGCGCGACCGCGACAGCTACGGCCTCATCCACTTCGACGCCCACGGCGGCAACCTGCACGTGGACGGCGACACCATCACTCTGTTCGACTTCGATGACTGCGTCTATAACTGGTTCATTGGCGACATCGCCATGGTCATCTTCTATATGATTACCAACGCCGACGACCCGCCGGGCGTGCTGGCCGACTTCCTGCCCCACTTCCTGCGCGGTTACCGGGCCGAGAACCGGCTTGACCCGCGCCACCTGCCGGCCATTCACCACTTCCTGAGCACGCGCGAGATCGACCTGTACGCCGTCATTCAGCGCAGCTATGACCTGCCCGACGGCGACGCGGCTGAGGCCATTCCCCACCCGTGGCCGCGCCGCTTCATGATCGGCCGCCGGGCACGCATTCTGGCCGGCGCGCCCTACGTCGACTTCGATTTTACCCGCGTAGCAAGCGAGATGTGAGGTTAACGGTTCGTGGCGGAGCGCTTTAGCGCTCGACTACAACCCTTTCGGCGTTTGCGCTATCATCAGGCCAAGGTCGCCACGCACCCATACCCATCGCGTGGCCGGCCGACAGGCAACCATGGAACCCGAACTCATCCTACGGCTCTTTCTCATACTGCTGGGTATTGTCTTTCTCATCCTGTCCTTCGCCGGGGCCATCCTGGAGTTGGCCCGCCACGCCGACCGGCGCGAAGCGCTTGGCGGTAATCCGCTGGCGGGCATCACCAAGTTGGCCGAGGCCCTGGCCGCGCTGTTCAACGCCCTGGCCGGCGCGCCGCTGTGGTTGGGGCTGGGCGGCTTTGGCATCGTGCTCATTTTGCTGGGGACGCTGCTGCCGATTGCGCTTTAGCCGTGCGACCGCTTTTGGTGGGTCGCACCTTCTATTAACTGGACGATTCAAGAAGGTGCGACGCACTTCAGAAAGCGCGACGCACCGCAGGAGATTTGATGATGACCGATAACTTGCCTCTCATTCCCCGGCGGGTTTTCTTTGGCAACCCCGACCGGACGCAGGTAACCATCAGCCCCGACGGGGCGCATCTGGCCTGGCTGGCCCCGCGCAATGGCGTACTCAACGTCTGGGTGGCTCCGCGCGAGCGCCCGGCCGACGCCCGCCCGGTGACGGCCGACGCCGGACGCGGCATTCGCTTCTACGCCTGGGCCTACACGGGCCGCGACATCCTTTACATCCAGGACAAAGGGGGGGATGAGAACTGGCGCGTCTACTCGGCCGACGTCAACACCGGCGAAGTGGGCGACCTGACCCCGTTCGACGGTGTGGCAGCGCAAATCGTTGGCCTGAGCCACCGGCGGCCGGACGAGCTTCTCGTCGCCCTCAACAACCGCGACCCGCAGTGGCACGACATCTATCGCGTCAACTTGACCACCGGCGAGCGGACGCTGTTGCTGCAACACGACCGCTTCATCGGTGTGGAAGTTGACGACGACCTGACCATCCGCGCCGCGATCCAGATGACGCCGTCCGGCGGGCTGGACATCTTTCGGGCCGACGGCGACGACTGGACGCTGTGGCAAGCCTTCCCGGCCGAAGACATGCTGACGGCATCCACTGTCGGCTTCGACAAGACAGGCCACGTTCTCTATCTGCGCGACAGTCGCGACCGGGATACGGCCGCGCTGGTGGCGATTGATATTACGACCGGCGAGCGGTCGCTACTGGCGGCCGACGAGCGTGCCGACGCCGACCTGGTCCTGCGCCATCCGACGGAGCGCCACGTGCAGGCGGTCGCCTTCGACTATGAGCGCAAAGAGTGGCAGGTGCTCGACCCGGCCATCGCCGCCGACATGGCCTTTCTGCGCGGCGTCACCGATGGTGACGCCGAGATCACCAGCCGCTCGCTCGATGATCGCTTCTGGCTGGTGGCCTACGTGGTGGACGACGGTCCGGTGCGCTACTACCTCTATGACCGCCAGCGACAAGCGGCCGACTTCCTGTTCACCAACCGCGCCGAGCTGGAAGGGCTGCCCCTGGCCAACATGCGCCCGGCGGTCGTTCCGGCCCGCGACGGGCTGAACCTTGTCGTCTACTACACCCTGCCACCCGGCAGCGACAGCGACGGTGACGGCATCCCCGACGCGCCGCTGCCGCTGGTCTTCATCCCCCACGGCGGCCCCTGGGGACGCGACACATGGGGCTTCAACGGCTGGCATCAGTGGCTGGCCAACCGGGGCTACGCCGTGCTGTCGGTCAACTTTCGCTCGTCCACCGGCTTCGGCAAGTCTTTCACCAACGCCGGCGATTTCGAATGGGGCGGCAAGATACTGGCCGATCAGCAGGACGGCGTGCAGTGGGCCATCGCCCAGGGCATCGCCGACCCGGCGCGCGTGGCGATCATGGGCGGCAGCTTCGGCGGCTACTCGACGCTGGCCGGGCTGACTTTCTATCCGGAGGTGTTCGCCTGCGGTGTGGACATCGTCGGGCCATCGAACCTGATCACCTTGCTGGAGACGATTCCACCCTACTGGAAGCCAATGATCGAACTGTTCACCATGCGCGTTGGCGACCACCGCACCGAAGAGGGGCGGGCGCTGCTGAAGGCCCACTCGCCGCTGACCTACGTCGATCGCATCGTCCGGCCGCTGCTCATCGCCCAGGGGGCCAACGACCCGCGCGTGAAGCAGGCCGAGTCGGACCAGATCGTGACGGCCATGCAGGCCAGGGGCATCCCCGTGGCCTACGCCCTCTACCCCGACGAGGGGCACGGCTTCGCCCGACCGCAGAACAACCTGTCGTTCGCGGCCCTGGCCGAAGCGTTCCTGGCCCGCTGCCTGGGCGGCCGCGTCCAGCCTATCGGCGATGATCTGACCGGCAGCAGCCTGACCGTGCCCGTCGGCGCGGAAGAGGTGCCCGGCCTGGTTGAGGCGCTAGGATAAGAAAGAGTCCACAGATTTCACAGATTCATCCCGAATCTGTGAAATCTGTGTAATCTGTGGATTCTTCTTCCAAGACCATGACAACACGACACCTGGAGTGGGAACCGTGCTGGAACGTGCGCGACCTGGGCGGGCTGCCGACGGCCGACGGCGGCGTGACGCGCCGGGGAGCGCTCGTCCGCGCCGACTGCCTGGGCAAGCTGACCGCCGATGGGCGGCGCGCCCTCTACGACTACGGCGTGCGCACGGTTATCGACCTGCGCGGGCCGTTGGAAGTGGCCGACGACCCGCCCGCCTTCCCCGGCGGCCGGGCGGGAGAACCGGGATATATCAACACTCCGCTCGACCATCAAGACCCGGCCGCCGCGCCGCTGTGGGTGGCCGTCCGCACCCGGGCCGACGTTTACCGTCTCTTTCTCGACTTCTATCCCCACGCCCTGGCCGACGCGCTGCGGGCCATTGCCGCGGCCCCACCGGGCGGCATCGTCTTCCACTGCCTGGGCGGCACCGACCGTACCGGGCTGGTGGCGGCGGCGGCGCTGCGACTGGCCGGGGTGCCCGACGCCGTCATTGCTGACGACTACGCCCTGACGCTGGAGCGGCGGCGGCCGATCTACGAGCGGCTGGTGGCCGAGAAGGGGGAGGCCGGACTGGGCTTCTGGGATCGGTTAAACATGACCGCCGACCAGATGACGGCGACGCTGGCCTACGTCGATGAGCGCTACGGCGGCATGGAGCGCTATCTGCTGGACGCCGGGCTGTCGGCTGAGGACATGGCCCGCGTCCGAGCTCGCCTGCGGGCTGAATGAGGCGTCGGCTGGAAAACGAAGAGTCTGACGCAAAGAGTGCCAAGGGCACTCTTCTTGGCGTCTTTTTTGCGCACTTGGCGATCTTTGCGTGAGGTCTTCTCTTTGCGCAGTCGTTGGGAGCAAGTGAAGATGCTCGTCTACTACATCAGCCATCCCGACGTAGTGAAGGACCCAACCATACCCGTGCCGCGCTGGCCGCTGTCGGAGCGCGGGCGGGCGCGGATGACGGCGCTGCTGGCGCGGCCGTGGGTGGCAGAGATCAGCGCGGTCTACTGCAGCTGTCTCTTATACACATCTGACGCTGCCGACGAGCGATCTAGTGTAGATCTCGGTGGTCGCCGTATCATTAAAAAAAAAAATGATAAAAAAAAAAAAGAAAGAATAAATACGATGAACACACACGGGAAAAGTCTGTACAAAAACAGTATATATCAAAGGACGCGCAAGATGTATGACGTATCACGATAAGTACAG
>CALLZA010000536.1 GCA_937858165.1 uncultured Ardenticatenia bacterium | reverse complement strand
TTGCTTATCTATCGACTATGTACATTCTCCCACTCCTGTTCTTTCGTGTTTTCGTTATATTGTTCCTATTCTTCTTCATCTTTGTGTACATTGTAAGTGCCTGCGTGTGTGACTAAATGTGTTCTTCGTTTTTTTTTTTAATGATACGGCGACCACCGAGATCTACACTAGAGCGCTCGTCGGCAGCGTCAGATGTGTATAAGAGACAGACGATGGGCCGGTGAGCGTGGGCCGCGCCGGGTGGCAGGCGGTCGGCGTGGCGGGCCAGCTCGTCGGTCGAGCGCAGGTCACAGGCCAGCCGCAGCCCCAACGCGCCGAGCGTGGCCACGTCCTCGTCCGTCAGGTCGGCCAGCGAACCGGCGCGGTAGAGTTGGCCCCAGCGCACGGCGCGGCCGTCGGCCGTTCGATAGCCGCCCACGTCGCGGAAGTTGACGCCGCTGGGCAGCGGCAGGGTACGTTCGGCGGTGACGAGGCGGCGGCGGCCGAAGTCGAGAGTAAAGTAAGTCCGTCCACCGCCTACGCCTTTCACCACAGCCGACTTGCCGGTAGCGTCGATCGCCGTCGGCAGCGGCACGCCGCCCATGCCGTCTGGCGCAGAGCCGGCGTACAGGGCCAGCAGGGGGGCGTCGGGCGTCCAGCGGATCACGAGGTCGTCGCCGTGGCGCTCGACCCACGCCTCGACCGGCAGGGACAAGACAAGGGACGCGGGGCTGAGAGGTTGGGTCATCGGGTTGGTTCGGCTCCGTGAGCGTGGTACGCTCTACCATGGAGTGTAGTCCACCAAGAGAGAAATGCCACAGTCAAACGTGTCTCAACCGGTAACTTCTCAGCCGGGCATCATCGGCATCGTCGGTGGCGTCGGCCCACTGGCCGGGCTGGACTTGCAAGCCAAGATCGTCGCCCAGACCGTCGCCGCCCGCGACCAGGACCACCTGCCCGTGCTCAGCGTCTCCTGGCCTGGCCCCATCCCCGACCGGACGGAGTACCTGCTGGGACAAGTGGCCGAGAACCCCGCTCACGCCATCGTGGCCCAGTTGCGCCTGCTGGCGGCGATGGGTGCGACGGTGGCGGCCATCCCGTGCAACACCGCCCACGCCCCGGCCATCTTCGACGTCATTCGCGCCGGCGTGGCCGGGTTCGAGCGGCCGTTGCGCCTGCTGCACCTGATCGACGAGACGGCCGACCACCTGGCGGCCCACTATCCCGACCTGCGGACGATCGGCGTCCTATCCACGACCGGCACGTGGCGCGCACAACTCTACCCGGAACGGCTGGCGGCGCGCGGCCTGCGCGTCGTTGCCCCGGATGCAGCGCTACAAGAGACGATCCACGCCGCCGTCTATGACCCGGCGCACGGCATCAAGTCGGCCGGGCAGGTGACAGCGCGGGCGCGGGCCGACCTGGAACGGGGTATGGTCGCCCTGCGGGGACAGGGGGCCGAGGCGGTTGTCCTGGGCTGCACGGAGATGCCGCTGGCCTTCGCCGCCGGCGCGTTCGAGGGGCTGCCGCTGATCGATGCGACGTGGGTGCTGGCGCGGGCGCTCATTCGGGCGGTCGATCCACAACGACTGAAGCCGCTGCCGTCCCAGGGCTTGGCAGGATCGGATGGCCCCTGTAACTGCCAAAGCGCCACCGGCTAGGCACGGCGGGTTGAAGAACCCACTGCGGCCGGCCCGGAAGCCGCGGCTCTGCAAAGCCCCGGCACGCGCTCGCCGCTAGAGGCTCATGACCGCAAAAAGCGTTATGATGAAAACGAATGCCCTTGTTCTTGCGCTCGTATTGCTCCTGTTGGCCGCCTGCGGTGGCGCGGCCGCTCCCGTTGCCACAGGGCCTACGGACGCGGCGACAGCCGTTATTGGTGTCGCAACGCCGGCGGTCGCGGAGCCGGTGGAAAGCGAGCCGCTGACTGCCACACCGACGGACACACTACCACCCGTCTCGGCCGACGCGCCACTGACCGGCCCGATCATCGCCTTTACGGTCGAGGACAGCTACGAAGATACCTACCTGGGGCTGTTCGACACGGCGACAGGCGCGTACCGTGACTTGCCAAGCACGCTGGGCATCGCGCCGGGGACGGCGAGCTGGTTCGGCGGCGGTTGTGGCCTCTATGTCGACGGTCGCCTGTTCGACCTGCGCGGCAACCTGGTCTGGACGCCCGACCCAGCCGCCGACGTGGCCGACGCCCACGGCTCACAACTGTCGCCCGACCGCGCCTGGCTGGCCCACGTGGTCGAGTCGGGCGCGACGGCCGACGGCAGCCCGGCGCGGCGTGACGTGGAATTGGTGCGTCTCAGCGCGCCGTTCGAGCGCTTCCTGCTAACCGGCAACGGCGGCGGCCATCCGGCGGCGCTGGTGTGGGCCGACGCGACGTGGCTGCTCTATACCGACGCTGACGCCGAGGGCATCCTGCAACTCTACCGTGCCGCGCCCGACGGCGGCGGCCGGGAGCAGTTGACGAGCCACACGGAGCTGCTGGACCAGATCAACGCCCTGGCCGTCTCGCCCGACGGTCGGCGGCTGGCCTACGGCGTGCGCAACGTCGTCGTGCCGCAGCAGCCCTACACCTACAACGAGGCCGATGAGGGCTGGGTAGGCATTGTCGAGTTGGACGGCAGCGCAGCCCGGCAAGTGCGACTGCCGAAGCTGGCCGGGGTGGAGTTGGGGCGCGGGCTGGTGTGGGACGCGGCCGGCGCGCGGCTGCTGGTCGTCGGCGACAGCCTGCCCGTGGGCGATGACGATCCGCTGCACGGGCGGCAGGTGCACTGGCTAACCGCCGATGGGACGGTCGAGCGCTCCTTCTATCAGGCCGACGCGCCATCGGGGCAGATCGGCTGGGTGTCACCGCTGAGCGACATTGACACGCTGCTGTTCAGCAGCGGGGCCGACACCTACCGCTACGAGGCGGGGGCGGTGCGGCGGCTGGAGGGCGCGGAACGGCCGCCGCTGGGCATGGAGGTAGGCCGGCGGCCGGTAGGAGTGTTGCCGGCGGTGGTGGGGTTTGCCGGGGAGGCGGCGTGTGGGCTATCCGCCAACTAAGGCGTTGCCGTCGGCCGCAAATCCTCCGTCGGTATCGCCTCCTGTGTCGCAGTTGGGGTGGGCGTCTCGGTCGGCGCCACTGCGGCCGGCACCGTCGCGGTGGCCGTCGGCGGCAGGGTTGGCGCGGCCGTGGCGGGGAGCGTGGCCGTCGGCGGCAGCGTCGGCGTGGCCGTGGGGATGGGCGTGCCGGTGGCTGTGGGTGATGGCGTCTCCGTCGGCGTCTCGGTCGGCGTGGCCGTGGCCTGCACCAGGTTGACCACCGTGCGCCCCTCCTTCGTCACCGGATCGTTCTCCGGCGTGTTGGGGTTGTCGGGGCCAAAGACGATGACGCGGATGGTGACCAGGCCGCTGTAGTCGATCTGGGTGGTGTCCCACACCGCCAGCACGTCGTCCTGCACCGCGCCCGGTCGCCGCTCCTGGATCAGCCCCCAGCCGCCGGGGTTCTCGCCCAGCCCGTACTCCACTTGATAGCCGGCGAAGTTGGGGCCGAGGGCCGTGCCGACGATCCGCACTTCACGCCGGTCGGGGATGTCGCGCTCTTCGCGCGGGCGGGTGATTTCGGCCCGCGGCCGGGGTGTGTTGCCGTCGCACGCCTGTGTCGGCGGCGTGCCCAGCGACAGGCCGCCGTTGGTCTGGCCGCTCCAGCCCTGGCCGACGGTCTGAATCCACTGTTGGGCCAGCGCTCGCTCGCGCTCCAATACCTCCGGGCGGCCATTGACCGGAATGCCGCCACCGAACGTCGCCTCATAGACGGCGTCGTTACAGAACTCATTGGCCTGCAACCCTGTCCACAGGTCGAGAGCCACGCGGGTGACGCCCTGTGACTCGTCCAACGGCGGCTGATCGCCGGCAAAGACCTCGACGATGCGCTGGGCGCAGGGGGTCGTGGCGCTGACCGCGATACCCGTATCGACGCAGACCTCGCGTTCGACGACGTTCGCCGGGCGCGGGAAGCCGAGCGCCTCCTTGCCGGCCAGGTACTGGGTCATGAACTGGTTCCAGATGGGCGCGGCCAGCCGGTAGCCCGACTGCCCACTACCGATGGGCTGATTGTCGGTGTTGCCGACCCAGACGGCGGCCAGCGCTTGCGGCGCGTAGCCGATCGTCCAGCCATCACGCACGTCGTCGGCCGTCGTGCCCGACGTGCCCGTCTTAACCGCCACCTGATAGCCAGGTACGTTGAGCAGGTTGTTCTGGCCAAACTCGGCCAGCCGGGCGTTGTTGTCGCTCAGGATGCTGGTCAGCAGGTAAGCATGCTCGGCGCGCACGGTCTGGGCCGCGGTCGCGCCGGCGGTACCGCCAGTGGCGGCTACGTCGTAGAGCACGTTGCCCTGGCGATCCTCGATGCGGCGAATGGCGTAGGGCTGGGTGTAGAGGCCGCCGTTGGCCAGCGCGCCGAACGCCCCGGCCATCTCCAGCGGTGGAATCTCGCCGCCGCCCAGGGCCAGCGCCAGGCCATGCTGGCGCGGCTGGCCCACTTCGGCGCAGCCGGCGTCTTGCAGGCTGGTCAGGCCGATCTTCTGCACGTTGGCGATGAAGTCGCAGACGCCGACGAACTCCAGCGCCTTGACGGCCGGGATGTTGTAGGAGTTGGCCAGCGCCGGCCGGACGCGCAGCGGGCCGTGGAACTCATCGTCGAAGTTCTTGGGAATGTAGGGCGGGTTCGTGCCGTCGGGGAACTCGGTGCGTACGTCCCACAGGAGCGTGGCCGGCGTCCAACCGCGCTCGAAGGCCGACAGGTAGACGAGAGGCTTGATCGACGAGCCGGCCTGGCGGGGGGCTAGAGCCATGTTGACCTGGCCGCTGATGGCCTCGTCGTTGAAGTCGGCGCTGCCGACCATGGCCAGAATCTCGCCCGTCTGCGGTTGCAGGGCGACCAGAGCAGCGTTGTTGGCCCCGCCGCCGGCCAGCGCCTCGCGGTTGGCGGCCACGACTTCCTCGGCGATGCGCTGCGCGTCGGGGTCGAGCGTCGTCTGGATGCTCAGGCCGCCGCGGTAGATCGACTGCGCGCCGAGCAGCGCTTCGGCCTGCTGTAAGACGGTGAAGGTGAAGTGGGGGTGGCGGATGGTGACCGTCGGCCGCTCCAGCGTATAGACGCGGACGGCCATGTCGTTCAGCGCCGCCTGGGCCTCCTCCAGCGTGACGTTCTCGTTCGAGACCATCAGGCTGAGTACTTCGCGCTGGCGGCCGAGGGCTTTGTCGGGCGCGGTGTAGGGGTCCCAAAGGGCCGGAGCCTGGGGCAGCACGGACAGCACCGCTTCCCCGGCCAGCGTCAGCTCGGCGGGCGCATCTCTCGAGCACGGATTGGCCCCGGCCTGAGACGCGGGAGGCCGGGTCAGCGAGTAAACATCTGTCGG
>CALLZA010000535.1 GCA_937858165.1 uncultured Ardenticatenia bacterium | reverse complement strand
GATACTTGTGTGCATTATCATTGTGTTTTTAGCCGCTCATATCTACTCATGAGAGAGTTGTTCTAGTCTTGTCTGTTTTTTTTTTCAAGCAGAAGACGGCATACGAGATCTAGTACGGTCTCGTGGGCTCGGAGATGTGTATAAGAGACAGGTCCTCTTCTGCTCGCCGACGATGGAGCTAGGCGTCGACATCGCCGACCTGAATGCCGTGCATCTGCGCAACGTGCCGCCGACGCCGGCCAACTACGCCCAGCGCAGCGGCCGCGCCGGCCGCGCCGGCCAGCCCGCCCTGGTGCTGGCTTCCTGCGCCGACGGTAATAACCACGACCAGTACTACTTCGCCCACCGCGAGAAGATGGTCGCCGGCGTCGTCGCCCCGCCGCGCATCGAACTGGCCAACCCCGACCTGCTGCGGGCCCACGTCCATGCCATCTGGCTGGCCTACACCGGCATCGACCTCGGCCGGTCGATCCAGGAACGGGCCATCGACGTTGAGAACGAGCCGCAGTTGCCGCTCAGGCCGGAAGTGCAGACGCAGATCGCCCTGACCCCGGAGCGGTTGGCGGCCTGTCGGGCCACGGCCCAGCGGGTGCTCGACGCCTGCCGCCTCGACCCGACCGATGCCGACTGGCTGACCGCGACGTGGATCGACGACCTGCTGGCCGAAGCGCCGCGGGCGTTCGACCACGCCTTCGACCGCTGGCGCGAGCTGTTCCGCCAGGCCTCGGCGCAACTGGACGCGGCACTGGACGGCGTGCGCACGGCGACGCGCAAGACGGGCAAGGAGAGCCAGGACGCCCGCCGCGACGCCGAACGGGCGCAGCGCGAGGCGCAGCGCCAGCTCGACCTGTTGAAGGGCGAGAACCTGCGGCCGGAGGAGTCGGACTTTTACCCCTACCGCTACCTGGCGGCCGAAGGCTTCCTGCCCGGCTACAACTTCCCCGCCCTGCCCGTCCGCGCCTACGTCGGCCGCTCCGGCAGCGACGGCGAATACATCGCCCGGCCGCGGGCGCTGGCCGTAACCGAGTTCGGCCCGCACAACATCATCTACCACAATGGCGCGCAGTATCGCGTCCGGCAGGCGGTGCTGCCCATCGAGCAGCCGGAGAAGCGCTTCGCCCGCGCCCGGCTGTGTGGCGCTTGCGGCTACTTCCATGACGGCGAGCGGGTCAATGACTCCCTGTGCAACAACTGCGGCGCGCCGTTGAACAACGCCGACGGCGGCCGCTACTACGAGAGCCTGCTGGAAATGCCGATGGTCAACACCCGCCACGCCCGGCGCATCACCGCCGAGGAAGAGGAGCGCACCCGCCAGGGCTACCGCACGGAGACGGTCTTCCAGTTTGCCGACGTGGACGGCCGGCCGCGCCGCCGCCTGGCCGCCACGCGCGACGGCCACGGGGCGGCCTTGCTCGGACTGGTCTACGCGCCAACCGCCCGCCTGTGGACCATCAACCACGGCCTGCGGCGACAGAAAGACGACACCGGCTACCGGCTCGACGTGGCCACCGGCCGCTGGCTGGGGCGCGGCGAGGAACCGTCGAATCCCCACGCGCCGGCGCGCGGCAACGTGCGCCTCTACGTCCAGAATACGGCCAACATCCTGCTGGTCTATGCCCCGACGCTGCAAGCCACCCCGGCGGCGCTGGCGACGCTCCAGTACGCGCTGGCCCGCGGCGTCCAGGATGTCTACCAGGTGGAAGGCAACGAACTGCACAGCAGCCTGATCGGCCGGAACGACCGCCTGGCTATCCTGCTGACCGAGGCCACCGAGGGCGGTCTGGGCGTGCTGCGGCCGCTGGTCGAAGAGCCGGCGGCGCTGGCCCAGGTCGCCCGGCGGGCGCTGGACATCCTGCATTTCGACGCCGACGGGCGCGACCGGCGGCCGCCGGAAGACGAGGCCAACGGCTGCGCTCGCGCCTGCTACGAGTGCTTGCTGTCGTACTACAACCAGAGCGACCACCCCCTGCTGGATCGCCACCTGGTGCGCGACTTTCTGCTGGCGCTGGCCGGCGGCACGACCGCCGCCGGCTCGGCGGCGCGCGGTTACGAGGAGCAGTACGCCTGGCTGCGGCAACAGACCGACCCGCAGAGCGACCTGGAGCGCCGCTTCCTGGCCTTCCTCTATGACCACGGCCACCGGCTGCCCGACACGGCCCAGGCCACGCTGGCCGACGCCTACGCCCGGCCCGACTTCTTCTACGAGCCGAACGTCTGCGTCTTCGTCGACGGCGCGCCCCACGATGAGCCGCAGCAGCGGGCGCTGGACGACAAGCTGCGCCGCGAGCTGAGAGACCTCGGCTATCGCGTCGTGGTCTACACCCATCACGATGACCCGGCGGCCGTCGCCGGCCGTCACCCCGACATCTTTGGCGAGGGTCGCCCATGACCACCCCCCCCACCACCGGCCCCGGCGCGTTCGTGCGCTATCGCGAGCGCGAATGGATCGTGCTGCCCTCGGCCGACCCCGACCTCGTCCTGCTGCGGCCGCTGGGCGGCAGCGCGCGCGAAGTCACCGGCGTCGTCCGCTCGCTGTCCGATCTCATCGGCTACACGCTGCCCTACGAGCGCATCGAGCCGGCCGAGTTCCCCCTGCCCGACCCGGAATCGGCCCAGGACCACAGCGCCGTGAAGCTGCTGCAACAGGCGGCGCGTCTGCTGCTGCGCGACGGCGCGGCCCCCTTCCGCTCCCTGGGCAAGCTGTCGCTGCGCCCGCGGCCCTATCAGTACGTTCCCCTGCTGATGGCCCTGCGGCTGCCCACGGCGCGCCTGCTCATCGCCGACGATGTCGGCGTGGGCAAGACGATCGAGGCCGGGTTGGTGGCCCGCGAGCTGCTCGACCGGGGGCAGATCCGTCGCATCGCCGTCCTGTGCCCGCCCTACCCTGTCTCTTATACACATCTCCGAGCCCACGAGACCGTACTAGATCTCGTATGCCGTCTTCTGCTTGAAAAAAAAAAAAAAAAACAGCAGACGCGAGGGATGCACATGAGCAGAATACAGTATGAGAAATAGAACAAAATAGGATCAGCGAGAGATGAAAAACTGTAAACCAACAGACGCGACATAAAGAAGAACAACATATAAAGGACTGCACATAGACGACAATACGATAGAGTATAGGAGGTAGAAGACTAACAGCAGA
>CALLZA010000534.1 GCA_937858165.1 uncultured Ardenticatenia bacterium | reverse complement strand
CGCTCTGTCTTCTCTCTTCTCTCTTTTTTTCTCGCTCTCTCTTTTCATGATTTTCTTCTTTGTTCTTTTTTTTTTTAATGATACGGCGACCACCGAGATCTACACTAGATCGCTCGTCGGCAGCGTCAGATGTGTATAAGAGACAGCCCCGAAGTGTTGCGTAGGGCGCAGGTCTGCGACCGGGTGGGTTACGACCTGATCGGGATTCAGGACCACCCCTACCAGCGCCGCTTCCTCGATACCTGGACGTTGCTGGCCTTTCTGGCCGGGCAGACCGAGCGCGTCCGGCTCTTCCCCGACGTGGCCAACCTGCCGCTGCGGCCGCCGGCCATGCTGGCCAAGGCCGCGGCGTCGCTAGACGTGCTGAGCGGCGGCCGTGTCGAGTTAGGTTTGGGAGCGGGCGCGTTCTGGGAGGGCATTCGCGCCCTGGACGGCGCGGCGCGCACGACGGGCGAAGCGGTGTCCGCGCTGGAAGAGGCTATCCACGTCATCCGCCTGCTGTGGAGCGGGCAACGGGGCGTGCGCTACGACGGGCGCTTCTACAGCCTGCATGGCGCGCACAGCGGCCCCGTTCCCGCCCATCCCATCGGCATCTGGCTCGGCGCGCTCGGGCCTAGGATGCTGAATCTGACCGGGCGGCTGGCGGACGGCTGGGTGCCCTCTTCTTCATACGTGCCCCCGACCAAGCTGCCGGAGATGCAGGCGCGCATTGACGAGGGCGCGGGCGAGGCCGGACGTGCGCCATCGGCCATCCGCCGCATCTACAACGTCATGGGTCGCATCGGCGATCAGCCGTCGGCCGAGCCGTTCACCGGCCCGGTCGCGCAGTGGGTGGACGAACTGACCCATTTGGCGCTGGAGATCGGCATCGACACCTTCGTCATCGGCCTGCCCGAACCGCCGGGCGACCAACTGGAGCGCTTCATAGCCGAGATCGCGCCGCGGGTCCGGGAGAACCTCGGTTTACAGAAGACCTGACAGGTAGGCGGCCTCGGACTCTCCCTCTTGCCGGAGAGGGCTTGGCCGCCTACCTGTCAGGTCAATGCGCTCTCCAGGGTACTGAAAAAACCCATCGCCCTCAATCGCCTGCCTGCCGATCCGCCCAACCCAAACTAATCCGCCCCCGTTCTTTGTCCACCGCCAGCACGTTAACGACAATCACGTCGCCCACCTGTAGTGCCGTCCCCTGGGGTATCGCCCGACGGTGCAACAAGCCGTCCTGCTTGACGCCGATATCGACGAACGCGCCGAAGTCGACGACGTTGCGCACCGTGCCGTTGAGCGACTGGCCGGTCTTGAGGTCGTCCATCGACACCACGTCGCTGCGCAACAGGGGGGCAGGCAGGTCGGCACGCGGGTCGCGACCGGGCTGGACGAGCTGGTCGAGGATGTCACTCAGCGTAGGGACGCCCGCTCCCAGTTCGGTGGCCAGGTCATCGAGCGTCATGTCTTCGCGTAGTGATTGGATGGCGGGTTGCACGGCCGCCGGCGGCGCGCCGGGTGGCAGCCCCAGCCGCTTCAGCAGCCGCGCTGCCACGTCATAGCTTTCGGGGTGGATGGCGCTGGCGTCCAGCGGGTTCTCGCCGTCGCGAATGCGCAGGAAGCCGGCCGCCTGCTCAAACGCCTTGGCCCCCAGACCGGCCACGTCGCGCAGCGCCCGCCGGCTGCCGAACGGTCCGTGGGCGTCGCGATGGGCTACGATGTGGTCGGCCAGCTTCGGCCCGATGCCCGACACGTACCCCAGCAGGGCGGGCGAGGCGGTATTGACCTCGACGCCGACCTGATTGACGACAGACTCGACCACTGTGGTCAGCGCTCCGGCCAACTGCTTCTGATCCACGTCATGCTGGTAGAGGCCGACGCCGATGCTCTGCGGGTCGATCTTGACCAGTTCGGCCAGCGGGTCTTGCAACCGGCGACCGATCGATACCGCCCCGCGGATCGACACGTCCAGCTCGGGTAGTTCGGCGCGGGCCAGCTTGCTGGCGCTATAGACGCTGGCCCCAGCCTCGTTGACGATGACGTAGTGCAGGTCGGCCCGTTCGCGCGTCAGCCCGGCCACCAGTTGCTCCGTCTCGCGCGAGGCCGTGCCGTTGCCGATAGCGATGAGCGTTACGCTGTGGCGGGCGATGAGCTCCAGCAGGGCGCGCGGCGCTTGGTCCTTGTGGTGCAGGTAGATTGTGGTCGTATTCAGCACCTTGCCGGTGGCGTCGACGACGGCCGCCTTGCAGCCGGTGCGGAAGCCGGGGTCTAGCCCCAGGACCGTCCTGTCTCTTATACACATCTGACGCTGCCGACGAGCGATCTAGTGTAGATCTCGGTGGTCGCCGTATCATTAAAAAAAAAAATCTAAATAAGACTGATGGGAGGCTCAGTACATACAGTGAAGTAGATAAAAACTCGGAGACCGCCAGTGTAACGATGAAGAGATAAGGAAGAAAGTCGGAGCAAGTAGTGAGGGTACACAG
>CALLZA010000533.1 GCA_937858165.1 uncultured Ardenticatenia bacterium | reverse complement strand
TATTTGTATCAACGGTGTAATTGTGGTGTCGTAATGTTGCAGTGTGTGAGCTAAGTGTACGTCATTGTGTTTTTTTTTTGCAAGCAGAAGACGGCATACGAGATCTAGTACGGTCTCGGGGGCTGGGAGATGGGTATAAGAGACAGCGCTCTACCCGCCGAAGCGTTTCTTCGGCACGGCGCGCAACCTGGAGTTCGGCGGCAGTCTGACCATCATCGCCACTTGCCTGGTCGATACCGGCAGCCGCATGGACGACGTCATCTATGAGGAGTTCAAGGGCACGGGCAACATGGAGTTGCTGCTCAGCCGCCGCTTGCAGGAGCGCCGCATCTTCCCGGCCTTCGACATCGAGCGCAGCAGCACCCGCCGCGAAGAGTTGCTCATGTCGGCCGACGAGTTGGCCCGCGTCTACACCATGCGCCGGATGCTCAGCCATCTGATGGACACGCCCGGCTACGACATCAGCAGCGCCACGGCGGCCGTATTGCAACGGCTGCGGGGCACCAAGACGAATTATGAGTTCTTGGAGACGTTGACGAAAGACATGGCCTAGGGGCAGTTACGAGGGGTAGGGGCCGGTCTCAGACCCGCCCCTACCGGCGTTAACTGAATGGCAGTTGAGAAGGCGCGCCGGCGCCTTTTTTGTCTCCGTTCTCTGTGATAGCATCCCCGCTTGCCTATGCACGAACAGAAGAGCGCGCGGCAACGCCTGGCTGGGTATGCGGTGCTGGTCCTTGTGGCCGGACTGCTGGGCCTGGGGTGGCGGGCCGCGGCCAACACCACTGCCCAGGCAGATGCGCCGCCGCCCCTTCAGGGCGCGGCCGACGCAACGGAGACAGGCGCCGCGCTACCGTCCGCTGACGACGCGGAGCCCGAGGCGTCGGCGCCCGTCATCGAAGACATCGCCTTTGTCCCCGCCGCCGTGCCGCAAACCTTCATCGGCCAGCGCCCCGAACACCAACTCCAAACTTATACCGTCGAGCGCGGCGACACGCCCAACGGCATCGCCGACAAGTTCGGTATCCAGGCGACGACGCTGCTGGGCGGCAACCCCTTGCTCAGCCAGGAGTCGAGCCTGTTGCAGACGGGGGTGACGCTCATCATCCTGCCCATCGACGGCGTGCTCCACGACGTGCAGCCGGGTGATACGCTGGAGAGCATTTCTGAGCTATACGGCATCCCGGTGGAGACGATCATCGGCTACGAGCCTAACAAACTGGAGTTCCCCTACCGCCTCTTCCCGGAGACGCAGATTATGGTTCCCGGCGCGGTGCGCGACATCTTTGTCTGGACGCCGCCGACTCTGGAGTCGGTGCGCTCCTCACGTGAGGGCAGCGGTGTCGCGCCGGTCATCGTCGGCACAGGGACGTACATCTACCCCGTCGGCTCGCGCAACTTCTCGCAATACTTCTGGTATGGTCATCCCGGTATCGACATCGCCCTGCCCGAAGGGACGGCGGTTGTTGCCTCCGACACGGGCACAGTCACCTTTGCCGGCTGGAACATCTACGGCTTCGGCAATCTCATCGTCGTCAACCACGGTAACGGCTTCGAGACGTTCTATGCCCACCTGAGCGGTATCAGCGTTGTGCCGGGGCAGATCGTCTATCAGGGCAACGTCATCGGCAGCACGGGCAACACCGGCAACTCCTCCGGCCCACACATCCACTTCGAGATTCGGGCCAATGGGGTGCAGGATAACCCGTGCTTCTATATGGGTGGCTGCTAGAGAAGTGGGTCAGTAAGTCAGTAGGTCAGTGAGATGACAGCCCCACTGACCTACTGATATTCTGACCTACTGACTTACACCAATTTTCCGTGTCCCTCAAAGACCGGCTTGTTCTCCAGAAGTCGATTGGGCGAAAAGATCGATAGGTCGAGAGAGACATCAACCCCGCGGATGATCTCGGCCAGATAGCGGCCGACGGCGTGACACTGCTGGAACCCATGACCGGAGAAGCCGTTGACCAGCAAAAACCCCCTCAGTCCCGGCCACTCGCCGAGAAGGACGTTGCCGTCAAAGCGGTTGACGTCGTAAAGTCCGGCCCAGCCGCTGACGACCTTCAATCGGTCGAAAGCCGGTACATATTCCACTAACTCCGGCCACAGGACGTCCATAAACTTCTCCCGATACCAGGTGAAGTCAAAGCCAATTGGGTCGCTGTCGAGCGACTTAGCGCACACAAACTGCCCGCCGTGTTCCTGAATCCTGTCTCTTATACACATCTGACGCTGCCGACGAGCGATCTAGTGTAGATCTCGGTGGTCGCCGTATCATTAAAAAAAAAAACAAAAATAATAAAAAAACAAAAAAAAAACACAATACAAATCAGCACTAGCTCAACCCAGAATATATAATCATCGTTCTACACATACAATACATCTTATATGTTTGTGATGTAGTAACTGACCACAGCACGAAGGACATCACACATCAAAAGATATATATTAATGAATACACAAACATA
>CALLZA010000532.1 GCA_937858165.1 uncultured Ardenticatenia bacterium | reverse complement strand
GGTGGGTGCTCCGCGCTGTGTTCGTGGGGCGGTGGCCGCGGTGGTGCTGTTTGATGTGTGCGGTTGGGGCGAGTGGCGCGGTGGCGACCGGCTCGTCGGTGGCGTGAGGTACCTCCTCGGCGGGGCTGGTAGGGAACTCCGCGGTGGGGACGTCCGCTTCGGTCAAGGGGGTGGGGAAGAGCGCGGGGTCTTCGGTCGGCGCAACTGTGGCCTCGCTCTCGACCGTCGGCGGTAAATCGGCCACGGCCGTGCCGGGCGTGCCGGGTGTCAGGGTCACTTGCACCAGCGGGCTGGGCGAGAGGATGCGGGCCACGTCCAGATACCACACCTCGCGCGTGACGGCCGCCTTGCCACAGCCGACCAACCCCTCCCAGCGCCGCCACCGCCCTTCGACGGTCATCAGCAGCCCTTCGGGCAGCAGGCCGCGCACCTGCTGGTCATAGCCGCCGGCCGGGGCCAGCAGCCCTTCCTCGGCCAGCCCCCATGCGGCGGGCGAGCGGTGGGGTTCGGCGTCGCAGACCAGCAGCGGCTGCTTGCGGAAGAGACCGCTCACCTGGACGACAGTATCGACGTAGAGGCCGGGCGCGGCGGCCAGCTCAGCCACGGTCAGCGCCACCGGGCCGCCGGCTGTGGGCGACGGCGTGCCGGCGGCCGTGGGGAAGGGCGTGGGCGCGGGCGAACCACCCAGGCCGCAGGCCACCAGCAGAGGCAAGAGCAGCAGAAGCAAACAGACAAGGCGACGCATAAGTTGGCGCAAGTATAGCTGATTGCGCCGACAATGGGATGAGGCGGCGCTTAACATCCCTGTGGTGGGCGAGGCTGCCTTGCCCAACCCGAAATCCCCCCCCAATACCACTGACATTTCAGCTTCATCGCGCTACACTCTCCTTGACGCGAGCACCGTCGCTCGCGGCTGATTAACAGCCAATCGAGGAAGGAGAGCGATTATGGAGGCAGCTAGGATGGACTATCAACAGATGCGGCGCGAGATCGACACCCAGGGGTACACCATCGTGCGCGGGCTATTGACCCCCGACGAGGTCGACTATTACATCAGCCGCATGGAAGCCGTCTCCGGCATCACCCGCTCGGGTATGATGCAGGGGGGCGAGGCGTGGAAGGGCACGGGCCGTGGCTCCGGCGGCTCGTCGTGGACGCTGCCCGACGGCGTCGTCAAGTCGCGCGACTTCTGGCCGGTGGTCACCAACGAGCGGCTGGTCAATATCGTCCGCAACATCGTCGACCCCAATGTGCGCTTCTTGCAGCACAACGACATCCACGTTGGCTTCTCGGCCATCTCCTGGCACCGCGACAGCGTCAACCGCGAGTTCGGCGTCGGGCCGGATTGGGACGAGTCGCAGGAGCCGTACAAGCTGGTGCGCTGCGGCATCTATCTGCAAACGTTCGCCGAGAGCAATTCGCGCCTGGGGTTCATCCCCGGCAGCCATAAGCCGCCCACGGGGCCGGTGTCTGGCTCGACCAAACGCAAGGAGCGCTGGCTGAAGTGGCTGGGCGCGGCCAACTACCTTTCGCCGAAGATCCAGATGGCCATCTCCAACGCCGACTGGATTCCGACCGAGCCGGGCGACTGTGTCATCTTCGACCCGCGCACCATCCACTCCGGCAGCTACATCACCGGCCCGAAGTACTCCGTCTTCGTCGCCTATGGTGTCGAGAACAAGCACTTCTTCAACCACTATAACTACTACCGCAACGTGCGTTCCGAGTTGGGCTACGGCGATATCGACCCCGACTTCGCCCACCTGCTGCGCGAGCACGACCTCTACCCGGAGCAGACGCCGACCTTCGACTTCGTCGAAGGGGCGTGGGTTCCGTCGGGGATCGTCAAGAGCCTGTACAATAGGCGGCGGGACACGCCGGTCAAGATGTAGGTGTCCAGGGCCAGGGGCCAGGTTCCAGGGGAAGAAGGTTCTTCTCCTGGAACCTGGCCCCTGGAATCTAGCCCCTAATTTCCGCGATGTGGCTGCGTTCGTGGTTGGCGATCAGGCGGCACACCTGCTCGATTGAGAGGATGTGACCGCTGGCGTGGCGGCCCTGCTTGGCCCAGTCGTCGTCGGCCAGGGTGTCGATGAAGGCGAAGAGGGCCTCGCGGTTGGCGCTCATGCCGGCCAGCAGGTCGGCCGGGCCTTTGTCCTGGAGCTTGGCCACGACGCGGCGGTTCCAGCGCGTCAGGTCGAAGTCGGCCGGCACGCCCTCGCCGCCGGCCTGCACCTGGGCCATCAGCGCCGTCATGCCCCGCTCCGAGTCGGCCACGTGGCGCACGACGTCGATGACGCGCCATTCGGCCCCTTCGTCGCTGTAGACCGGCGCCTGCCACTGTTCTTCGGTCAACCCGTTCAACACGCGCACTGTCTCCTCGCGCACGGTGGTCAACTTCTTTTTGACGGCGTCTTTCATTGCCTGTGACATGGTTCCTCCTGTGGTGAGTCGTTCGTCATGGGTCACGTCACGAACGGCTGACGATCACCGACCGACTGACCCCTAAACCTTCTGTGGATAGTAATACCCCTCAGCCTCAATCGCCGCCGCCGCCTCTTCCCAGCCGGGCGGCCGTCGCTCGCGGAAGGCGTCCGCTTCCGGGCCAACGTCGTAGGCCACGCGCCGGTGCTCGGCCGACCAGCGGCCGTCGGCCCACGTTAGTAGTGCATACTTGGCCCGCGCGTCGCCGTCGCCGGGCATGCTGACCGAGGCGACGTTGACCAGTGCCAGGCGGCCCCATTGACGGAGGTTGGGGATGTGCAGGTGGCCGAACGCCAGTGCGGCGGCCGGCACGTCGCCCAACAGCGGCGCCAACTCGGCATCGGTCTGGCGCACGGCGCTCCAGTAGGCCGTCTGGTGCGTCTCCGAGGGGAAGATGATGGCGTTCAGGTCGCGCGGGTTGGCGTGGACGATGCGCAGATCGTCGGCCGGGTCGGCCGTGGGCGAGAGGGTCAGGCCGAAGGGCCGCCCGGCCAGCCAGGCGCGCTCGTCGTCGGTCAGTTGATCGCCTGTCCAACGCAGGCGTTCGCCGTGCGTTTCTGGCGGTGTGCCGCCGCCGGCCGTCCACTCGTCGGTGTTGCCCAGCACCGCCGGCAGGCGCAGGTCGCGCACGCGCCGCAGGCACTCCGCCGGTCGCGGCCCCATCAGGCAAAGGTCGCCGGCAAAGACGACCAGGTCGGGCGCGTGCTCGTCGATGTCGGCCAGCACCGCTTCCAGCCCAGTCAGATTACCGTGAACGTCGGAGAAGAGCGCGACGCGCATCAGCCGACCTCCTGTTCCAGCGCCTGCTCGATCTTCTCGTGGTCAGAAGGCTGCACCATTTCGCGCAACTCGTGGTCGCGCGAGAGGTCGATACCCTGCTTCTCGGCCAGTCGCGAGACGATTTGCAGTAGCTTGGTCAGCTCCGCCTCGGCCATGCGGTCTATCTCCAGGTCGACTTCCTCGCGCAGGTCGGCGATCTTGGCCGCGCGGTTCTGCGACATCAGGACGATGATGGCCAGGGCGATCGCCTCCAGCGAGACGACCATCGTCAGGAAGCCGAACGGGAAGGGGTCGAACGGCTCGATGCCGGGGACAAGGCCGACGTTAATGACGATCCAGACCACAAACCACACGACGTTGACGACGAGAAAGGCCATGCTGCCGAAGCCAATCGTCAGCGCGTCGGCGATGCGCTCCGACAGGCGGCGGCGCTGGTCGGCCCGCCCCTTGACGCTCTTGATCTCGCCGTTGTGGCCGACTTGCCCATCGGGCTGTTCATTTCGTGCCATTCTTCTCTCCCATTATGATAGTTTGGCCACGAAGCCGCGCCCGCCCAGATACATCCCCGCGTCCACGTCGACGGCCAGTCCCCCGGCATAGGTATGGGGGGCGGCCACGGCGCTGGGTTTCTGGCCTGTCAGCTTGCCGATGGGCGTGTGGCCATGGACGAAGCACTGCCCGCCATAGAGAGCCAGAAAGCGCCCCACCCGCGCCGGGCCGCGCTCGGCGTCCTGGAAGGCGCGCCGCTGCGAGAAGTAGTCCAGTAGCAAGTCCCAGTCGGCGGCGTTGTCGTCGTGGAGAATGCGGCGGATGGCCCGGTTGACCGCGCCAATGGTGCGGCCGTAGACCTGGTAGAACGTCGCGTCGGCGTGGGCCAGCAGCCAGTCACCGTCGCGGGCCATGGCCGGCAGAGAGCTCAGCCAGGCCAGCCGGTCGCCGTCCAGCCGGGCCAGGTCGCCCTCCTCGCCGCCGTTGGCCCGCCAACTGGACAGGAACGTGCCCCCCGGGCCGCCGCTGGGCGCGTCGCCGAAGCGCTGCGCGGCCAGAATCAGCACGTCATGGTTGCCCAACAGCGCTCCGACGCGGCCCCCAGCGGCCGCAGCCTCGCCCTGCAAGCGGCGGACGAGGTCGATGGCGGCGATGCCGTCCGGGCCACGATCAAAGTAGTCGCCCATGAACCATAGGGTGGCCGTGCCGCCTGCCCACCCGGCGTCGCCGTCGATCAGCCCCGCCTCGCGCAGTGCCGCCGTGGCCTTGTCGATCTGACCGTGGATGTCGCCGATGACATACATCAGGCCGGCTCCTTCTGCCGCAGGATGAGTTCCTGGAAATGGGAGTTTCCCCTTTCCCCTTCAATCTGGATGACCCGGAACGACAGTTCGTCGAACAGCCCGGTCACGTGCCGCCGCAGGTCGTCGTCGGGGTAGAAGACGAAGTAGCGCTTGGGTTCGTGGTGGTCTTCAGGCCAGACGCCCTCGAAGCTGTGGCCGCCGTAGACGCCATAGAAGAACAGCCCGCCCGGCCGCAGCAGGCGATGAATGGCGGCCAGAACGCGCGGCAGGTCGGCCGAGGGCACGTGGAGCAGGCAGTTGAGGGCGAAGACGGCATCGAACGAGGCGGGCGGGAAGTCGAGGCTGAGGAAGTCCATCACCTGCGCGTCCACCCCCTTGGCGCGGGCCAGCCGCACCATCGCCGGCGAGAGGTCGGTCATGACCACGTCGAGTCCGGCGTCGCGGAAGAAGGCAGCGAAGTGGCCGGGACCGCCGCCGATCTCCAGCAGGGTGCGCTTGCCTTCGGCCTTGAGGAGAGCCAGGAAGGCGGCGCGTTCGGCGATCTTCCAGTCGGGCAGGCCGCCGGCCTCGCGCTCTTCGGCTGAGCGGTCATAGGCCTGCCGCAGACTGTTAATCACCTCATCGTACATGGCGGGGAGTATAGCATACGCCCCGGTGCATCCCACTCTTGGTGCAGCCCACTTTCCGGAGTGGGTTGCACCTTCCGGGCTCGTAAGAACGTGGGTCGCACTCAGGAAAGTGCGACCCACGGGGAGGCGGGGCACCTTCCGGGGCGGGACCGTAACAACGTGCGACGCACGGAGTAGGGATCGACCAGGACTTCATTCATCGAATGCTAACGAAATCGGGTATATTTACCTAGTTTATTAGGGTCAAAGTTTGATACACTATCAGCGAACGGTTCCGTTTGGGGGAACGGAACGAGGGAGTTCGCGGCCGGCCGGCGTCGGCGGATGTACCTGGAACGCCGGAATTTACCACTCATCCTTTCGTTAGGAGAATACTGACCCATGTCCCGACCCCGCACGCTGACACGTGTAGCCCTTCTATTCGTCATGGCGCTGGTTGCGTTTGCCGCGCGACAGACGCCGGCCGTTAGCGCGGCCCCACCGACCGATCTGTTCATCTCCGAATACCTTGAAAGTACGCCGGGCAACCGCAAGGCGATTGAGATCTATAATGGAACTAGTTCGGCCATTACGCTAACCAGCACCTATAACGTGGTGCTCTATGTAAATGGCAGCGCCACACCCGCTTCTCCGATTAACCTGACCGGTTCCATTCCCGCCGGCGGCGTCTTTGTCCTGGCGCACACTGACACGCCTGCCGCAACCGGCATCACTGCCAACCAGACGAGCGGTAGCCTGACCTTCAATGGTAATGATGTCGTTGCGCTCAGAAATGGCACGACAATTGTCGACGTGCTGGGTCAGATTGGCAATGACCCCGGAGCCGGGGGATGGGGAACCGATCCGACAAATACAACCGATAACACCATCCGCCGCAAGTCAACCATCTGCGCCGGGGACACCAATGGCACCGACGCATTCAATCCGGCGACGGAGTACGACGGCTTCGTCGATGGCACGACGAGCGGCTTCGGCAGCCACACCGCCAATTGCAGCAGTGGTGACGAAGCCCCCTCCATTACCGCCACGAATCCCGTCGACAATGCCACCAATGTGGCGGCCAATACCACGATCACCCTGAACTTCAGCGAAACCGTCGCCATCGCCGGTACGGTGCAGGTCGTCGGCAGTGTGAGCCTGACGCAAAACCTCACGCCGACGACGAGCGACAACATGACCTTTACCCTCAACCCCAGCGCTTTTACGGACGGGGAAACGGTTACGGTCACCGTCCTAGGGACGCAGGTGACTGACCTCGATACGGATGAACCGCCGGACAATATGGCGGCTGACTTCGAATTCGACTTCACCATCGTCAGCGCTGTACCCATCTGCGACCAGGCGTTCACGCCCATCTATGACATTCAGGGCAGCGGCGCGAGCGTGCCCACCCCCGGCAACGTGACCACCGAGGGCGTGGTTGTCGGCGACTTCCAGACCAGTGCCGGCGTCCAGGGCTTCTTCATCCAGGACCCCACCGGCGACGCCAACACGGCCACCTCCGACGGCATCTTCGTCTTCACCGGCACGACCGATAACACGGTCAACGCCGGGGATTACGTGCGTGTGGAGGGGTATGCGCGCGAGCGCTTTAACCAGACGACGCTGAACGGCTCCAACAGCAATACGGCCATTGTGCCCGCGGCCAACATCATCAACTGCGGCACGGGCAGCGTCTCTGCCGTCGACGTGACCATGCCCTTTGCCTCCACGACCTTCCCCGAGCAGTATGAGGGCATGCTGGTGCGCTTCCCGCAGACGCTGGTCATCGCCGAGTACTTCAACTATGACCAGTTCGGCGAGATCGTGCTGGCCCTGCCGCTGACGGGTGAGGATCGGCCTTACACCGGTACGGCCATCGACGAGCCGGGCGCGCCGGCGCTGGCCCGCATCGCGGCCAACGCCGTGCGTCGCATCACGCTCGACGACAACCAGGGTGGCTCCAACCCGGCCACGCTGCGCCACCCCAACGGCAACCCGTTCAGCCTGGCCAACATGTTCCGCGGCGGCGATCACGTGGCCAACGCCACCGGCGTTCTGGGCTACGAATTCAACCTCTACCGCGTCTTCCCCACCGCCCCGGCCGACTACACCGCGGTCAATTCGCGTCCTGCTTCGCCTGAGGACGTGGGCGGCTCGCTGACCGTGGCGGCGATGAATACCCTCAACTTCTTCATCACCGGTGACTATCCGAGCAACGACCCGCTGGACAACAAGTGCGGCCCGTCGCAGACCCTGGAGTGCCGCGGTCACGACGCCGACCAGCCAACCGAGTTCACCCGCCAGCGCGACAAGCTGTTGGAGGCGCTGGCCGGGATAAACGCCGACGTCATCGGCCTGAACGAGATCGAGAACACGCCCGGCGTCAGCCCGTTGGGCGACCCGGTTAACGGCGTCGTGGCCGGACTGAACGACATGCTCGGCGCGGGCACTTACGCCTTCATCGACACCGGCGTGATCGGCACGGATGCCATCCGCGTCGGCCTCATCTACAAGCCCGGTTCGGTGACGCCCGTCGGCAGCTTCCAGACGCTGGACAGCAACGACGATCCGCGCTTCCTGGATGGCCGCAACCGCCCCGCGCTGGCCCAGACCTTCGAGGAAGTGGGCACCGGCGCGCGCTTCACGGTTGTGGTCAACCACCTCAAGTCCAAGGGTTCGGCCTGCACCCCCGACGATCCCGACCTGGGCGACGGACAGGGCAACTGTAACCAGACGCGTCTGGCGGCCGCCCAGGCCCTGGTTGATTGGCTGGCCACCGACCCGACCGGCAGCGGCGATCCCGACTTCCTGATCATGGGCGACCTCAACTCCTATGCCATGGAAGACCCGATCGACGCCATCAAGCTGGGTTCGGACGACACAGCCAACACCAGCGACGACTACGTCAACCTGATCGCCCAGTTCCAGGGAACCTACGCCTACTCCTACACCTTTGATGGGCAGGCGGGCTACCTGGATCACGCCCTGGCCATCAACAGCCTGGCGTCGCAGGTGACGGGCGCGGCCGAGTGGCACATCAACTCCGATGAGTCGGACGCCGTGGACTATGACACGACGTTCAAGCCGCCGACGCAGGAAGCGCTGTACGAAGACAACCCGTACCGCTCTTCCGACCATGATCCGGTCATCATTGGCCTCGATCTGACCCCGCCGCCGGACACGACCGCGCCGACGGTGACCATCAACCAGGCCATCGGCCAGGTTGATCCGACCGGCAGCAGCCCGATCAACTTCACCGTCGTCTTCAGCGAGCCGGTCGCCGGTTTCGCCACCGGCGACGTGACCTTGAGCGGCACGGCCGGGGCAACGACGGCCACAGTGACGGAAGTTGCGCCGATGGACGGCACGACCTACAACGTGGCCGTCAGCGGCATGACCAACGACGGCACGGTGATCGCCAGCGTCTCCGCCAGCGTGGCCGACGACGCGGCCGGCAACGACAACGTTGCCTCGACCTCGACCGACAACACCGTGACCTACGTTGTGCCCGTCGCGCCGACCGAAATCTACGTCAGCACGGAGGCCGCGGGCACTGTCGGCGCTGTCAGCTACGGCAGTGAAGACATCCTGAAGTGGGACGGCAGCGCCTGGTCGGTCTGGTTCGACGGCTCCGACGCCGGGTTGGAACCCAAGAACGCCAAGCACAATATCAACGCGTTCTACATCCCCGAAACGGGTGATGAAGTGTTGATCACCTTCGCCCAGAACGCGCGCATCGTGCCGGGCATCTCCGGCAAGGTTGATGGGCTGTCTCTTATCCACATCTACGGCAGTGCCTTCTCGCTGCTCTTCGTCGGGCAGGACGGTGGCCTGACCGTCCTTCCGTACGAGAAGATCCGCGGTCTGCATCAGGTGGACCCAGCCCCGGCTCCGTCGGCGGTTCTTCACCCGGCCCGTGGCCCAGGTCACGCGGGTCCGTCGACAACCACCGCACCCCATCCGCCACGGGAGAGAA
>CALLZA010000531.1 GCA_937858165.1 uncultured Ardenticatenia bacterium | reverse complement strand
TAGTACTTGTGTTGAGGTATATCGTGTACGCTGGTATGTATTGTTTTTTTTTGTTTGTTTTTTTATGTGTTTTTGTAGTTTTTTTTTTCAAGCAGAAGACGGCATACGAGATCTAGTACGGTCTCGTGGGCTCGGAGATGTGTATAAGAGACAGACGCAGTCCCGTCCGGCTACGAGGTCGCAGAGTCGAAGAACGGGCTGCCGGTGCTGAAGAAGCAAGCGGCCTAAGGGCGATAGCCAAATCAAAAGAGGGCGGGGCCGACAGCGGTTCCGCCCTTTTTAATTTTGGAAGCTCGTTAGCTGCCGGACGCCGCGGCCACACAGCCGCAATCGACGAAAGCCCCCCACGCCGCTTCGATTTCGGCCGCCGGTCGGGCCAGTGTCATCTCCAGCGCTTCGGGCGCGCGTAGCAGGGCGTTCAGCCCTTCAAGGCCGTGGGCATCAACGATCGACGCGACCAGGGTATAGGCGAACAGATCGGCCGCGGGCAGTTCGCTATAGCGCCGGCGCAGATCATCCAGCGTGGGCAGGACGCCGGAGAGCCGCTCGCGGCAGGCGCGGTCGTAAGGGGCGTGCGGCCCCAGGTAGACGGCCGTCCCTTCCTCCAGCCAGTCGGGCAGTTCCGGGTCGATCTGGTCGAGTGCCAGATGGACAAACTCATGGACGGCCACGCCGACGCCATCCTCATAGCTCAACTCGTCCCGTCCAGAATTGGCCGGCGAGACGATTTGAATGCGGCCGTTGCCCGATAGGGCGAAGTAACCGCGCATCGTGGGACTCATGACCTGGCGGTCGAACGCCGCCTGGTCGGCGTACACTGCGACAGAGACCGGGAAGTCGCAGGCGACGCGCAGGGCAGCGCAGACGGCCGGCGCGCCCGCGCGCAACGCTGTGGCGATGTCGTCCAGTACACGGGCTGGTACGTCTGGCCCCGCGACAGAGATGGGCGCGGCCGTGGTCGTGGGCGATGGGGGTGGCGTTGCCGTCGGGACAGGTCGCGTCGTGGCCGTGGGAAGCGGTGGCGTCGGAGATTGGACGGGCGCACAACCGATGATAGCCCAGGCCACGACAGCCAGAAGCGCCAACCCGAACAGCGGTATCCGTTGCAACACGGCTGTTTCTCTACCCGGCCACCCGGGGCGCGGGTAGGCAACCCGCGCTACATGGCGGCGTTAGCGCACCGGCGCGCGACCGCGGGCCTTCTCCGGTTCGCGCATGTCCGTCAGGCGGACGCCCACGCCGTAGGTGACAAACTCGCCCACCGGCGCGATCTCGACCACGCAAGAACCGGCGACCATCTCGCGGTCGTCGGCCTTGTGCTGGAAGAGCGCGCGCAGCAGCTCCGGTGACGCCTCGGCCGCCGGGAACACCCGGGCCGTGCCCTGGAAGGTGATCGTTGCCTGGGGAATCTTCAGCCAGGGCATGATGGGCACGCGCCTGGCGATGGGGATGGTGACGGAGACGTGGGGGTTGGCGGCGATGTGGCGGGCCTTCCACGTGTTCGCGCCGGTAGCCAGGTAGAGCCTGCGGTCGCGGACGATGTAGACCAGGCCGGCGGTACGCGCCTCGTTGGCGGCATTGACCATGCCGACGACGGCGAACAGTTCTTTATCGATGGTTTGCCAGACCTCTTCTGTGCTGAGTTCTACGTTCATCCTGCGACCTCCTTTGCCGGGGCCGATGACCCATCGCCCTGAACCAGGCCTGTCTCTTATACACATCTGACGCTGCCGACGAGCGATCTAGTGTAGATCTCGGTGGTCGCCGTATCATTAAAAAAAAAAATCACATAAAAAAACACAAAAAAAAAAAAAAAAAACAAGTACGTCGTAATGACACTGCTAACACAAAGAAGCAAGCAGACTACGCTACAGCTCGACATGACTCTCAGCCAGAACTCAGTGATAATCGCCGCGTGTGTGTACAACGAAGCACAACGGATATACGAGAACAGCAGATGTAGGCAA